>NZ_AWXL01000021.1:0-75968 GCF_000485845.1 Rickettsia gravesii BWI-1
CCGTTTTACCGCCGGTAAAATTCGCTAATATGGATGCTACAAACAATCAAGAACGACGCAGTTATATATCTAGGACTCTTTATGATATCATGGCTAACATGATGTTTGAGAGTTCAGACTATAAAAATACTGTATTCTCATCTCTTATAGAAGCTGCTAAAATTCATGGATTTAAGAAAAAAATAGTTGATGATTTTGAAAATAATGCGGTTACTTATCGAGATTTAATATTAAAATCTTTTATCCTAGGTGATTTAATCAAAAAGAATAATATCTTTGGCAGAAATTTAGGCTTAATGTTGCCTAATACCACGAATACGTTAATTACTTTTTACGCTATGCAATCTAACGGTTATGTTCCTGCCATAATTAACTGGAGCAGAGGCATAAGTACTATTATTAACTCCTGTAAACTTGCACAAATTAAAGTAGTTTACACTTCAAAACAATTTATTGAGAAAGCAAATTTATATGAGTTAATAACTAACTTATTAGATTTCGGTATTAAAATAATATATTTAGAAGATTTTAAAAATCAGATTGGTACAGCTCTAAAACTAAAAGCAAAAATAGGAAGTTATTGTGCCCAAACTTATTACAATTATTTTTGTCGTAATCGTGATGAAGAAAAACCGGCAGTGATAATTTTTACTTCGGGTACTGAAGGTGAACCTAAAGCCGTATTATTATCTCACAGAAACTTACAAACTAATAGATATCAAATAACTGCTAAAGTACCTTTTAGCCCTGACGATATAGTATTTAATGCGCTACCGCTATTTCATTGTTTTAGTCTTAGTGGTGCAATTATTACAACTTTAAACGGTATTAAGCTGTTTCTATATCCTTCTCCACTAAATTATCGTAGCATTCCTGAAGTTATATACGATATTGGAGCAACTATATTAATTTCTACCGATACTTTTTTAAACGGTTATGCTAATTACGCTCACCCATATGATTTTTACTCATTACGCTATATATTTGCCGGTAGCGAGAAATTAAAAGAATCTACAAGACAATTTTGGCTTAATAAGTACGGCATACGTATTTTTGAAGGATATGGGATTACAGAAGCCTCACCTATTATAGCTTGCAATACCCCTATGCATAATAAAGCAGGCACGGTAGGAAAATTATTACCGAAAATTGATTATAAGCTTGAGAAAGTAGAGGGAATAAATGAAGGGGGACGTTTATTCATCAAGGGTCCTAACATCATGCTTGGTTACTTGGACTTAGAAGGTTACCGTACTTATAAAGAATGGTACGACACAGGCGATATAGTCAAAATCGATTCTGAAGGATATATAACAATTTTAGGACGTTTAAAACGCTTTGCTAAAATAGCAGGGGAAATGATATCTCTTACAAAAATTGAAGAACTTGCAAGCGAAATTGATCCTGATTCCTTGTACGCTGCTATTTCTATTCCCGATAAAACGCACGGAGAAAAGATTATTTTACTTACTACCGGTTCCGATATAAATAGAGAGAACTTTGCAGATACTGTATCTAAAGCTCAAATTTCTTTACTACATTTACCGAAAGTAATTATTACCGATTCAGAAATACCTCTACTTACAAGCGGCAAAATTGATTATCTTGAGATTATGAAAAATGTGGATAGATTCTAACGTCATTGCGAGCGACTGCAAGGAGCGTGACAATCTCAGGAATTGTGCCTGAAATTGCTTCGTCGACGCCTATGGCGTCTTCTCGCAATGACGGAAAAAAACGCCACACACAACAACACTGGTCAAGCCACGGGGCAACATTTATTTTTTCTTTTGACTATTAATAGCAACATTCAAAACTATTTAAACCACTTACCTAATAACTCTTGATTCTCCATAATTTCAGGTAACACCTTCCAATATGATAGAGTTACAAGTTTACCTTTACTTTGATATACAAATGACTCAGAACCGAAAGATTAAAAATATTCATAAGTGCTTAGGTCTGACTTAAAATATAATTCATTGCTCTTAATAATTCCTATCGTAACACCACACTTATATATACCATATCCACCAAACATTGCACGAACGGCTACTGAACCATATGGTTCTAACAATTCTTTGACATATTCAGTAAATTCATTTTTGTTCATAATAATCGCTTTAAATACAACAAACCATAAATAAACGTACCTAATATAATAAACAATGGAGTTAAAGGTAAATCAAAGTAGAAAGAGCTAAATGCGGCACAAAAATTAATAAATAAAGATATAAGAATTGATATTATAATCATCTGGGAGGGGCTATATGCTACAAACCGTGCAATCATTGCAGGAATAAGTAAAATAGCAGTTACCATAAGTACTCCGACAATCTTTATAGCAGAAAATACCGATAATGAGAGAAGAAGTAAAAATATTAGCTCAATAATATTAACCTTTAAGCCTTTTATGACGGCAATATCTCTATTGATAATGATAAGAAGAATTTGATTATAAAAATATACTATAAAGCCTATAATAGTTATTAGCACTATTGCAAGTATCATCAAATCATTAAAAGATATGGATAAAATATCCCCAAACAACAAATTCACTATATTATTCTGCAAAGAAGTAAAATAATTAATAACTAAAGCAACAGCTAGCATAAAGCTAGAAATCAAATTAATAACTGCGTTTTTTTCAGAATTATTTTTAAAAATAAACACAAAAAACGAAAAAAGAATTGCAACTATTATGCCTGAATATATTAATGGAACATGTGCTATAATACTTATGCTAGCCACTAAAAAACTACTATGAGCAAGCCCGTCACCGAAATAAATATATCTCTTCCATAGGGCAATGCAGCCAAGCGGGGCAAATATGCAGCTAATTAAAATTAAGGCTAGTATTATTAAAGTCATCTGAGTATATTATATATGTTTGTTGTATGGCCTCTTGTTATCCCGTGGCTTAACCACGGGATCCACTAAAGTTCTTAGGCTGTACTTATGGAGCCCGTGGTCAAGCCACGGTATGACATTGGAAAGAATCATAGACTATGTCTTCAATCGATAAAAAAGAATTAGAAAAATTTGAGAAAATTTCTCATAATTGGTGGAATAAGGACGGAGAATTCGGTATCTTACACCGAATAAACCCTATTCGCCTTGAATATATAATAGAGAAAATAACTACGCATTACAATAGACACCTTTCCAAACTCGCTTATAGAGAGGAATTTGTAGGAAACAGCACCGCAGCGTACATAGAAGTACGTGAGGATGCGAGCAGCGGATTGACTCATAAATTACCTCTAGAAGTAGAGTTTGAGAAGATGTCTAACGATATTTCTAAATTAGAAATATTAGACATCGGTTGCGGTGGAGGGTTAATTGCAACGCCTTTAGCGGCTCAAGGTTTTAACGTTACAGCCATTGATGCACTGCAAAGTAATATTGAAACGGCAACTGCTTATGCTACGGAAAACGGCGTAAAGATAAATTATTTACAATCTACTATAGAAGAATTAGAAAGTGACAAGCTATATGATGTGGTAATTTGTCTTGAGGTTATTGAACATGTAGAAAACGTACAGCAATTTATACTAAATTTGGTGAAGCATATTAAGCCAAACGGTATGGCAATAATTTCTACGATTAACCGTACTAAAAAAGCTTATATACTTGGAATAATAGTTGCCGAATATATTTTAGGTTGGGTACCAAAAAACACTCATGATTATAGCAAATTCCTAAAACCGTTGGAAATTTATGAAATGCTTACGGATACCGAAATTGAAATTAAAGAACTGAAAGGCTTGGTATATGATCTGGCTAAAAATGAGTGGAAATTAAGCGATGATATAGACGTAAATTATTTTATGTGTTTGGGGAGAAAGAGTATGTGTTATCCTAGCTAACTTGATCAGCCTTGTTGCATGAATACCGAATCGTCATTGAGCGCGACTGTAAGGAGCGTGACAATCCAGAAAAATAATAAAAAAATGCTAATTTTTAGCATTTTTTACTGGATTGCTTCGTCGATTGCTATGCGATTTCCTCGCAATGACGCAAAAACTGATCCATGCAACAAAGCCGACTTGATCGCGGGATCTAGTTAAACATACTAATAATATTAGTATGTTTAGTTGTTTTCTGGATACCGTGGTCAAGCCACGGTATGACACAGTGCTTAGTATATATTTAAAAAAGATAATAAATGACTAATAACGTAATTACTAGATTTGCTCCGTCACCGACGGGGTTTTTACATATAGGTTCGGCAAGAACCGCCCTTTTTAATTATTTGTTCGCAAGGCATCATAACGGTAAGTTCTTGCTTCGCATTGAAGACACTGATAAAGAAAGGTCAACTAAAGAAGCAGTAGAAGCTATATTCTCAGGTCTAAAATGGCTAGGGCTTGATTGGAACGGTGAGGTTATATTCCAGTCTAAACGTAATAATCTTTACAAAGAAGCTGCACTAAAATTACTGCAAAACGGTAAAGCATATTATTGTTTTACTAGCCAAGAAGAAATAGAAAGACAGCGGCAACAAGCTTTAGAAAATAAACAGCATTTTATTTTTAATAGCGAGTGGCGTGACAAAGATCCATCTATCTATCCTACTGATATTAAGCCGGTAATACGTCTAAAAACTCCAAGAGAGGGTAGCATAACAATTCATGACACCTTACAAGGTGAGGTAGTAATTGAAAACTCTCATATAGACGATATGGTACTATTAAGAGCAGACGGCACTGCTACTTACATGCTAGCCGTTGTAGTAGACGATCATGATATGGGTATAACTCATATTATTAGAGGTAATGATCATTTAACCAATGCAGCAAGGCAACTCGCTATTTATCAGGCTTTCGGATATGAAGTACCGAGCATGACTCATATACCGTTAATTCATGGAGCAGATGGAGCAAAATTATCCAAAAGGCATGGAGCATTAGGCGTTGAAGCTTATAAGGATATGGGGTATTTACCGGAAAGTTTGTGTAATTATTTACTGCGTCTTGGATGGAGTCACGGCGATGATGAAATTATCTCAATGACTCAGGCTATAGACTGGTTTAATCTTGATTCACTCGGTAAATCACCTTCTAAGCTTGATTTTGCTAAGATGAATAGCCTTAACGCTCATTACTTAAGAATGCTTGACAATGATAGCTTAACTTCAAAGACTGTAGAGATATTGGAACAAAATTATAATAAACTTCTTCGGAAGCGCGCTTATAGGAAGGAATTTGAAGGAAACACGGAACGCAGCACCGCAGCGTATATAGACATACGTGAGGATGCGAGTACCGGATTGACGTACAAATTACCCCTAGCAGTAGAGTTGCCGAAGAAGTTTAAGGTTAGTGAGCAGGAAATAGGCTATATCAAACAAGCAATGCCAAGCTTGTTAGTTAGAAGCGAAACATTACTAGAACTAACACGCCTTGCTCAAATTTATCTAGTAGATTCGCCTATCATCTACAATCAAGATTCAAAAGAAATTATAGAAAATTGCGATAAGAATTTAATCAAACAAATTATAGAAAACTTAAGCGAACTTGAGCAGTTTGATAAGGAATCCGTACAGAATAAATTTAAAGAAATAGCAGCAGCAAACGACTTAAAGCTGAATGACATTATGAAACCGGTAAGAGCTTTAATAACAGGTATGACTGCATCACCTAGCGTATTTGAGATTGCAGAAATTTTAGGAAAAGAAAATATTTTAAAAAGGTTAAAAATTATATGAAAGATTGTATAAAAAAAATTGCTTTTGTTTTTAGTGGATTATTTATAATAACCGGCACTTTTGTTTTGTATAGCATAGGAAACGTCAACGCATCAACAGCACCAAAAAAGTACGGAGCTTGGACTTTAAATTGTACTCTTAATAATGAGAAAAAACAACTTTGCTTCTTATCACAACAAATTAATAATCTAGAGAAAGATAAAGAAAAGGAAATATTAGCCATTTATCACATAGGTTATTTCAATGGGGAGCAAGAAGCACAGGAATTAAACATAATAGAAATAGTCCCGTCAAATGTTCAAATTCCGGCAGGTACAGTTATTAATAGCGGTGACAAACGAATAGCAGCCGGAAAATATGTAAATTGTACAGTAAACGGCTGTCAGGCTTTAGCTATTATTACAAAAGACGATCTAGACATGATTTTATCAAACGATAATTATATAGAACTAATTACCGCAGACGGCAAACAAGCTAAAATTTCATTTATAAAAGACGGCTTAAAGGAAGGCCTAAAAGCTTTGAGTAGATAGTAACGCAAGAATTTAAGCATTGTTGTGTGGATACTAAACCGTCATTGCGAGCAACTGAAAAGAGCGTGGCAATCTCAAGGTTTTGGTCCGAGATCGCTTTGTCAAAATTTTCAATTTTTCCTCGCAATGACTGACGACTACTTGGGTATCCGCACAACAAAGCTTTGAGTCGCTTAGCGTATAACCACTCGCTATTAAGTTGCTTTAAAGCTTAATTAAGCATCGTGATGATGGTGTCCATGTCCAGGCCCTTCACCGCCTAAACTTGCTTCATATTCAAAAACCCATGATTGATGAAATGCCATGCCGGTATCAGCGACTATCCATCTTTCTAAAAGAACGCGAAATCCTGCTTCTCTTTCCGGAAGAATTATTGAGTGATCCGTAGAAGCAGGTAATGGATGGCTCCAAAATGGTTTTTCTTGGCTTATATTTTCAAAAAATGTCTTAAGCTCATTAAAAGTTAGTCTTTGAGAAAAGTCAGTAGGATGATCAGTGATCGCATATGTATAACCACGTGTTTTATGTGCCATGGTATAATCCCAATGTATATCAAACTTGTCACCGACTTTTACTTTATGAACATGATGGTACTTGTTTCCATCTCTCCAATCAAATGTTTTATCAGATGAAAATTGTTGCATTTCTGCATTAGTATAATTAACAGAATCTCTCTCATCTTCTTTTCCACTGCTAAGAAGATGTCCCTCTTTAATTGTCGGTGCACTTAGAGTATCATCAGGAACATCAACATCACCAGGAAAGGATTTTTGCCTCCTTCCATCTCATTTTGCTGTGAGCTATCCTTTAACAACTTTAATTCTTCGCAAACTCAAGCCATTGTCTTCGGTAAAGTTACTGCCTCATGATATGGGGTAACACCTAAGATATGCGAAAATTTCTTATCGTACTCTGCTTTATTAGGAACTATTTTGTTATCAACTAGTTTTTTAGTCATAATTTACCTTTAATTTAAATCGTATTTCGATATATATAAAAATAGATTGAATAATAATCTATCTTTACAATTAACAATGCTTACTAAATTTTTAATATATTGTAAGAAGTTATAAAAAACTACTAAAGTGAAAAAATATTTGAGAATAAATAAAAAATGCTTTTCTTTTTATTAAGTTTTATTAACTATTTTTATATTTTTACTTAAGATACTAGCTATTATTATAGTAATATATTCAATTTATCATGTTAACAAAAATTAATATTAATGTAATGTAACTGTGTAAAAAAAAATCACAAAAATATAATCCTATTTAAAAATCAAGATATAGTTTAACTTGTGCTTAACCATTGATTATCGATAAATTTAAAAAATAAATATCATGTTTTTCTAAAATCTTATTAATTTTCTTATAAAAATATTTTATACTAATTGTATGCATATACTCTTTTTAAAAGGTTTATGGAAGATATTGATATTTGGCAGAAAAAATTTGAGGTTTGTGATTATAGTAAAAAATTAATTGATCGAATTAAATATTTGAATACTATAGTAGGCTCACCTATATATAACAGAAATTGAAAAAGATCTTTATTATACCCATAAATGTCATGCTTCTCAAATACGTCAATCAGGGGAGCCTTATTATTCTCATCCTATAGAAGTTGCAATCATGCTTGCAGATTTTACAACTCTTGAAGCTCCTAAACTTTACAAATCATATATGATAAATGTTGCCCTTCTTCATGATACTATAGAGGATACAATACTTACACATGCTGATATTAGCAAAATTTTTGATAAGAATATTGCCGATAGCGTAGAACGTTTAACAAGAATTAAGCCGTACGGTAAAATTAGCTCCGGTGAAACACTAAATTTACTAATCCAAGAACAAGGATATGATATCGCACTTATTAAAGTATTTGATCACCTACATAATTTACAAACTATAAATGCTAAATCTACGGACAAGGCTTTAGAAACAGTAAAAGACACTATAGAAAGCTTTTTACTCATAACAGCTTATTTAGAAATACGAACCGTAGAACCACAACTATTAAATGTTTGTACTAATTTTATCAAGCAACATTTCCCTTCAGAACAAAAAGAAATATTTCAAAAAGTCGGTTTACGCAATTTCTTTTTTAAACTTCAAAATAATACAAAATAAAAAAACAAATTAAATTTGTGTCCAAGATAGAAGCCGTCTTGCATCTTGGATATTCATTATTTCAAACTTCTTCCTAAAGGAGTAGGCATATACTTTAAAAAAAAAGAAGTGTATCTCAGCTAAAAACTATTTTTATATTTCCAGTGTGCAGCTTCACCGCTCTCTGCATGATAATGCATCTTATGATCATGTATTTGTATCTCTATTTTATAATTATCCTCAGTTGTGATAATAGTATGCAAAGATTGATAGCCGTTTGGTTTAGGATTAAGAATATAATTTTTAAATTTATCCTTTTCATACTCATAAAGATCATGAACTACTTTTAAAGCTTTATAACATTTCTCTTCATCTATTACCACTATGCTTATCACAAAAATATCTGTTAATTCTTCTAACTTTATACCCTTACGATATAATTTATATAAAATTGATATTGGATGTTTGATCCTACCTGTTATTTGAGCAGCAATATCATGTTTAGATAAATTATGACTTAAATGTTTAATAACCCTTTGAAGCAAAACTACCTCTTTAATTTATACTAATTCAGTTAATAGTTATACTTACGAATAACTAAACACCAATTAAAGCAATAAACTTGATTAAGTTCTATTAATATTTCTAATTAATTTGCTATTTTTAGTAAATATTAATAAAACCCAGCTTTAGTTGATATTAATAGGAAAAATTAAGATTGTGGCGAGCTTCGCACTACCCTACCCTATTATTTTATCTTTTATCCTAAATTCACATTATTTAGATTGCTTTTAGAACCTAATTTTTTAAGTTTTATATATAAAATTTAAATTATCTTATTTTAGTCTTTCTTAACTGTATAAATTATAAGATTTTTTTAAAATAAGAATAGTAATTTTTCTAAAACCTTACTAATTTTAGTTAGCATAGTTTAACCGACCAAAAGCTAGAAACTGTTATTACTAATTTTTTAAATTAAACGAATATATACATTATAGATTAACCTTGCCTATAGCTGCAACAAGAAATCTATTCTTAATAATTAAAAGCGTAAAACCGCTTTAAACCTTTTGATCATCCTATATAAGGCTGTTAACAAAATAACTTTAATTGATAATTAAAGAGATTTTTAAACGAAAATTAATAAGATTTTTACAGTAAAAAATATCCCTATTTCAAAAAAATCTTATAATTTGCAGTTAAAAAGAATTTAATTAGCTTTAAAATTATTTTGTTAACAGTTTCATAGGATAAATACCAAAGGTTGAGCTGTTATAATTAATTAAAAAATATTTACAATCATTTATTGAAATAATTACAAGAAATTCTATATTTTATTTTTTGAGGAAGAGTTTTATTAAAGAGTTTATTTTCAAATTAAGCAAAGAATCGCTTTAAAACCCATTTGTTGCATAAATCAGTTTTTCAGTGTCCTACTGCGACTTAATAATGTGTTGTACGACACGTTGTTAGAATCGTCATTGCGGAGCAGGCATTGCCTGCGTGGACCAGTTTCTTAATTGTCATCCTGCGAGCTTGTAGCTGGATACCGTGGCCAAGCCACGATATGACATTGAACAGGTTTTGCGGTCCACGCAACAATGCCTCCTTACAATAAAGGGAACGAGCAATACAACAAAACGGGTTTATTAGATCTATTGCATAACCTATCTTATAGAGATATAGACTTAGAAATCCATACCGCCCATACCTCCCATACCGCCACGCATTGGCATTGGCTCTTCCTTATCAGAAGGTTCGTCAACAATTAAAGTTTCCGTGGTAATAATTAACGAAGCAACGGAAGCAGCATCTTGAAGTGCAGTACGTACTACTTTAGCCGGATCAATAATTCCTGCTTTAATCATATCGACATATTGCATATCTTGAGCATTAAAGCCATAATTTTTATCCTTATGTTCTAGTAATTTACCAACTACTACGCCACCGTTTTCACCGGCATTTTCAACAATCTGTTTTAGCGGATCTTTTAAAGCTTCTATTACTATTTCAATACCTGCTTGTTGATCCTTATTCTCTACTTTAAGCTTTGTTAAAAGTTGTGATGCATGAAGTAATGTTACACCGCCACCGGCAACAACACCTTCCTCAACTGCCGCTCTTGTAGCAGCAAGTGCATCTTCAACACGATCTTTACGCTCTTTCACTTCAACTTCCGTAGCACCGCCAACCTTTAATACGGCAACACCGCCGGAAAGTTTAGCTAAACGCTCTTGTAGTTTTTCTTTATCATAATCAGAAGTAGTTTCAGCTATTTGAGATTTAATTTGTAATACTCTATCTTCAATATTTTTCTTATCACCGTTACCGTCAACAATTACGGTATTTTCTTTAGAAATTGTTACTCTTTTTGCCGTCCCTAGACTCTTAATACTCACATTTTCAAGCTTCATACCTAAATCTTCAGTAATAAGCTCACCTTTAGTGAGGATAGCAATATCTTCCATCATTGCTTTTCTTCTATCGCCAAAACCAGGAGCTTTTACTGCCGCAACTTTTAAACCACCACGTAATCTATTGACTACAAGCGTTGCAAGAGCTTCGCCCTCAACATCCTCAGCAATAATTAATAGCGGGCGTTGTGATTGTACTACAGCCTCAAGTATAGGTAACATCGGTTGTAAATTTGATAATTTTTTCTCAAATAGTAAGATGAAAGGATTTTCAAGCTCAGCAACCATTTTTTCGGAATTCGTTACAAAATACGGTGATAGATAACCTCTATCAAACATCATACCTTTAACTACTTCAACATCGAAGCTAAAATTCTTTGCTTCTTCAACGGTTATCACGCCTTCTTTACCGACTTCCTCCATTGCCTTAGCAATTTTCTCACCAATTTCCTTATCACCGTTTGAAGAGATAGTACCGACTTGTGCGATTTCCTCTTGGCTATTGATTTTTTTACTGGATTTTTTAATTTCTTCTACTACTGCGTTTACCGCTAAATCCATACCACGCTTTAAATCCATAGGATTATAACCGGCAGCTACTAGCTTATTACCCTCACGAGCCAAAGCTCTAGCAAGTACCGTAGCTGTAGTAGTACCATCACCGGCTACTTCTGCAGCTTTTGTAGCAGCTGATTTTAATAGCTGAGCTCCCGCATTTCTAATTTTATCTTTTAACTCGATCGATTTTGCAACCGTCACACCGTCTTTGGTAATTTTCGGTGAACCGAATGATTGCTCGATAAGTACATTTCTGCCTTTTGGACCTAAAGTAACTTTTACTGCATCTGCAAGTATATCAATGCCTTCTAGCATTTGCTCACGAGCTTTTGAGCCGTGTTTAATAAGTTTTGTTGCCATATTTAATTTCTCCTTAAAACAAATAATTAATTAATAATACCAAATACGTCGCTTTCTTTCATAACGATCAGTTTTGCGCCTTTAATTTCAATTTCGGTGCCTGCCCATTTACCGTATAAAACTTTATCGCCTACTTTTAGCTCTAAAGGATGAATTTCACCTTTTTTATTACGAATACCATTACCTACGGCTACTATTTCACCTTGCATCGGCTTTTCTTTTACAGTATCCGGAATAATAATTCCACCTTTAGTTTTTTCTTCTTGTTCGATAGGCTTTATTGCAATTCTATCATGTAATGGTTTAAAAGACATTTTAACCTCCAATTATTAAATTTTTATAATGTACATACTATATATGTTTTATTTTTGTTAGTTCAAGGGGCAAGAATAAAATTTTTTTTATTATGAGGTCTATTCTTTCTCAAAATCCTCTAAACTAGTGCCGTGTTTAGTTTTACTCCATTTCAAATTCAAAGGGCAGAAAATTATTTCAAATACTGCTTTATATGAAGCTACAGTATGTAATATAAAACAACTAGTCCATAAGATCAAAACTACTATATCCTGAAATTTTACTTTTCCGCTTTTTAAAGAATTTTTTAATAATATACAGAGCTATACCATATAGATATAAAAGCGAAAAAATACTATTAATAAGCCATAAATAATTAATTATAGAATTTTTATTTATAACAATAGAAATATTATAAAGGGTAAACTCCAAAAATTATAAGTAGATAAGCCGATGAAAATATAAATTGTTATTACTTGCAATAAAGTAAACTTTTGGCATTTATCTTTTTGTGCTTTAAATACCAAAAATGTTTGCAAAAAGCCTTGAATCCAACGTGATCTTTGATTTAGCCAATTACCTAAACTATTCGGAGCTTCTTCTAGAGTATAGGAATCACGAATAGCTACTTTATACTTTATAGTTCTGCGAGTAAATTCTTATACCAAGCTCGACATCTTCTGTTACATTATAAGCATCCCATCCGCCAAGCTTATTTAATATATCCGTTTTAAAATGATTACTAGTACCCCCAAGAGATATAGGAAGTTTTAGCAAACTTAATCCTTTCAAGATATATTCAAACCATAAACTATATTATATATTAAACATTTTGGTTAAAATATTCTCATTTTTATTATAAAAATTAAGCTTAGCTTGAAGACAAGCATATTCTAGAGGCAAGTTTTTAAACATTGCTAGAGCTTTAAGTAGCTGTTCAGGTTTATCTTCAGCATCATATACTACTAGATACTCGCCACGTGAATATTCTAGAGCATAATTAAGGGCTTTCGGCTTAGTTCTTGGTAGACTGTTCGGAACAGATATAACATGAAAATAAGACGGTAAATTATATAACACTATTTCTTTAATCATTAGATAATCGTCATCTTCGATGATAATTTTAACGCCTAGCTTATCTTTTGGATAATTAATTAATGAAATATTTTTAATTATTGACCTTAACTTACTTAATTCTTTATATAACGGTACTAAAACTGTATAAACCGGTAAAGCTTTCTCCTCATTTTGAAAAATTTGTGATTCCACCGAATGATTTTTAGTACTACTTGTTTTGTGAAGCGATTCCACCTCTGTCATCCCGCGACTTGATCGCGGTATCCAGTTAAAAATACTAATATTAGTATTTTTAACTGGATACCGTGGTCAAACCACGGTATGATACCGAATACACTTTTTTCAATCCATGCAACCCTACCGAAGGCGATTCTCTTACTGCCCTTATAAATAACAGAGATTTTAAAATATTTTACAAACAATAGCTTATATTATTAGCAACATGAAATAAAACCGGCAGATAAATCAATGTGGCTATAAACACAACGAAAAATATTATTATTTTATTGGTATAATTAATATCTTTAGCAATAATCGGTCCGACTTTAAATTCAAGAGCATATTTTTCTTTAATACTAGTTAAATGGGCGAAATTTTTTTCTAATAATTTATAAAAATAATATTTCTTGATTAGCATTATAGATCTAAAAATATTATTATTACTAAACAATATTTTTAGATCATTTATAGCAGTTATAGTTATTGTATTACCGTGAACATCTTCATATATACAATAACCATTCACTACATAGGCTTGTATATAAGAATAATTATAAATTTTAATATAAGAAATATTGCTTATTAGCGGCAATATTCTATTGTCATATAATATATCAATCATTATCTCATTATCGATAATTGCTTCTTCGATCATAGCTTTTAAACTAGTAGCTTGTTTTTACCTAATAAATTTTTATCTCTGATTATCTGTAATATTATATCTTCATTTACACATCTAACCATGCTGAAAAACTTATACCTGATATTTTATATTTCTTATTTGAAAGACTGCGATCCCAAAAATAACCGATTTGAGCAGTTAACAAGTTTCTATTCTCTTTACCAAAATTAATTATCTTTGCAATTCCTAACTGCTCATAAACTGAACTATCATATACATAGCCGTAATTTTGCCGAGTATGGTATTTTGTAAAACTTGTAAGCATTATGCCGTTTTTAAATTTAATCCCTTCACAAGTAGAAAAATTATAATACATCTTCTTAGAACCAATATTAATTGAATATCCAAAGCTAAATATATTTTGATTAAAAATAGTAACAGGGCGGATATTTTTAGACATTCCCATTAGTAAAGATATCTTGCCTAAAAAATCTTCCTTAAGTTTTTTACTCTTACTCATTAAAATTTTAGGCTGAGCCGCAATAACAAAATCTTTATCTTCAAATAGCTTCAATTTATAGTAAATAGAAGCATCCGTGCTTATGTTTTTTTCATTCAAAAATTTATCTTCTTTGTACAAAAAATGTACTCCAATATTTTGATTATCGGTAATACCGTATTCTACAGTACTAATTACAAATTGCTCATATTGATCAGAGGATAATTCTACTATCTTCTGCTCTAATCTTTTTATTTGTCGTAAGATTTTTGCATGAAGACTCGGCTGATCGCTTACTTTTTTGAGGTATTCCCATAGATAAGCTACTCTTTCTCTTATGTATAAAACGGCTTCTTCTCTTTGCTTTTTCTCGTTTTTTGATATCTTATTAACTTTATTACCCCCTACAATATATCTATATCTTCCCTGCTCTAACAACCATGCCGAAGCATATACCTTATTAATATCAAAAATAATTATAAGGCATACTAGACAATAATATAATCTCATAACCGCTTAAATTTAAAAAATACATTATAATAGTAATTATAAATTGGGTAAAGAGCTAGGTTAAAAAGTTTTTAATTGAAGTAGTATATGGAATATTGTAGTAATGATTTTATAACTTAAAATTCATTCAAAGAGGAAAATATGAACGATCCAAAATATAGAACTATTACTTTTACCGAAGAAAGTAGAACAGCAAATATTAATATATCCCCCGATAAAATAACAATTGGAGCTAATCAGCGTGTTACGTTTGTAGTAGTGTTAAAGTAACAGATCTTAATCATAAGGTATTTATAAATAATACCAATCGAGATAAGATAATTATATTATCAGGTGAACATATTGCTTTTGATGATAATCCATACGCTTAATAAATACGTTATTCTCGTGGAAGATTGGTTGCGTGGATACATGCACCGTCATTGCGAGGAGCAAAGCGATGCGGCAATCCAGAGGCGGCAATCCAGAGAAATAATAAAAAAATGCTATAAATTAGCATTTTTTGCAATGACGGGACAACTGATCCACTTAACAACTTTCTAAGACCCAAGCAGTACCTGATTTTGTAGTTTAAATAATTCCGCAGCTCCGCCTTTAGCAAGTTTTAACATTGCTAAAAACTGCTCTTCGGAAAAAGGATTTTTCTCTGCCGTGCCTTGTACTTCGATTAAATTACCGTTACCTGCAAACACAAAATTACTATCCACGTCCGCATCACTATCTTCTAAATAATCCAAATCTAGTATCGCCTCACCTTTATATATACCGCAAGAAATAGCTGCAATTTGACTAATTAACGGGTTCACCTTTAAAACTCTCTTTTTCATCAAGGACCTAATAGCTAGGTGCAATGCTACGTAGCTCCCTGTTATTGCTGCAGTTCTAGTACCGCCGTCAGCATTAATAACATCACAATCTATGATAATTTGCCTCTCGCCGAGTTTCTTCACGTCAATTACACATCGCATCGCCCTACCTATTAAACGCTGTATCTCTTGCGTTCTTCCGCCTTGTTTTCCGAGTGCCGCTTCTCTTTTAATACGCTGTGATGTAGAACCGGGAAGCATACCGTACTCGGCAGTAATCCAGCCTTGATTTTGTCCCCTTAAGAATGGCGGTACGGTAGTTTCACAAGTAGCACTACACATGACATGTGTATTACCGATTTTAATAAGACATGAACCTTCCACATTAATAAGCGGGGATAATTCTAATGAAATAGGACGTAATTGGTTGCTTTTTCTTCCTGACTGTCTCATAATACAATTTGTACTCCATAGGTAAAAATAAATAGTAGACGAAGTTTAATTTAGAAAAGAGTAAGGCGTTTCATATTTTTTGACTGCAGCATACATACTAGTACGTGAGGATAAAAAAATACGAAACAACGACGCCAATATTTCAAATTAAACGAGTATACCATTGAAAAAATTTTTATTATATCTATATATATCTCAAAAAAGAACATAAATATAAAGTAAATAATATGATAGACGATAATATAGAAAATAATGAACAAACAATAAATGATATTGCTGAAGAGATAGTTGAAACGGCAAATCCGGAGATAACAGCGTTAAAAGCCGAGATTGAAGAGCTAAAAGATAAGCTAATAAGAACCACTGCCGAAATAGACAATACAAGAAAGCGTTTAGAAAAAGCACGTGACGAAGCAAAAGATTATGCAATTGCTACATTTGCTAAAGAACTACTAAATGTTAGTGATAATCTTTCAAGAGCATTAGCACATAAACCGGCAAATTCTGATGTAGAAGTCACAAATATTATTGCAGGCGTTCAGATGACTAAAGACGAACTAGACAAAGTCTTTCATAAACATCATATTGAAGAAATAAAGCCGGAAATAGGATCAATGTTCGACTATAATTTACATAATGCAATTGCGCAGATAGAACATCCTGATCATGCACCGAATAGTATTATTACTTTAATGCAATCAGGATATAAAATTAGAGATAGACTACTTCGTCCTGCTACCGTACAAGTAGTTAAAAAATCTTAATACTCGATCAACTTCAAAAATTGGCGTCGTCGTTTTACAAGAGCTTCGGTTCTCACGTATTAATATAATACGCTGTGATCTTCGCCTTGTGAACTCCTAGCTCTTTTTGAAGTTGATCTTCGTATAGGAAATGGGGAAAAGAATATGAATAGAACCGTTATATTTTGGCTAGTTTTTTTAGGGCTTTTTATAAGCGGTTTTATGCTAATTTCAGACGCAATAAAACCATTTTTTATCGCATTTATAATATCTTACTTACTACAACCTGCTATAGGTTTTATCGCATCAAAATTTAAAATATCAAATAAATTTGCATCAAGCATAATTTATCTGATATTTTTGAGCATATTTTTCTTAAGCTTAACTATCTTAGTACCGATAATTTATGGACAAATTTTTACTTTTATAAATAATATTCCAAAATATAACAATTATTTACAGGCAGAAATATTACCGCCTATAATGGCAAAAATTTATTCGATAGAACCTGATATTGCCGATAAAATCAAGAATTCTTTAAGCAATTTTATAAATAGTATATTTACTATACTTGGCAGTATTGCTAATAATTTTTGGCATTATACTATTATAACTATTAACATATTTGTTTTATTTTTACTTATACCTATAATATTATTCTATTTCCTACGTGATTGGGCTAAAATTATTGCAAACATAAAATCATTATTACCTATAAAAACCCGACCAAAAATCCTTGGAATATTATCGGCAATTAATAATCTGTTATCTGCTTACATAAGAGGACAGCTAAATATTTGCTTATTATTATCTACTTATTATAGTATTGCATTTACCGTAATAGGTATTGATCTCGCTCTTTTACTTGGCATTTTAACAGGATTTTTAGTTATTATTCCTTTCCTTGGTACTTTTATATCGTTTCTTTTAACTCTAATTATCGGCTATTTAACTTTTGGTGTAACTACCAAATTACTATATATAATGATAATTTATCTAGTTGGAAATATTTGCGAGTCTTATATTTTCACCCCTAAAATTATCGGTGATAAAATAGGGTTGCATCCTCTTTGGATTATATTCTCAATTTTTGCCTGCGGCAGTTTATTTGGAATTATTGGAATATTTTTTGCTATACCGATTGCAGGGATTACAAAAATTTTACTTTTGAATCTAATTAAATTTTATAAATCTAGCAAATTCTATCGAATAGACGGCTAAAAAATTCTTATAACAGTGCAGCAATATATATTTCGTTTTACTACTTCTAATAAATATCATCCTGATGAATTTATTGTTTCTAGTTCTAACGATCAAGCTTATAATATTATAAAAAATTGGCAGTACGGCTTTGGCGTTAACCCTTATAAATTTACTTTATTAATTAAAGGACCTTCTTCGTCAGGCAAAACTTATTTAACCAAAATATGGCAAAATTTAAGCAATGCCTATATTATTAAAGATATTTTTTTTAATGAAGAAATTTCAGAAAAATATAATGCTTTCATCATTGAAGATATTGAAAACTGGCAAGAGCCGATATTACTTCATATATTTAATATTATTAACGAAAAACAAAAATATCTTTTACTTACCGCATCTGATAAAAGCAGAAATTTTACTTTACCCGATTTATCTTCACGTATTAAATCAGTACTTAGTATTCTATTAAACTCACCTGACGATGAATTAATCAAAATTCTAATATTTAAGCATTTTGCTATGTCTTCGGTAACAATATCCGGACAAATAATAGATTTTCTTTTAGTAAATTTGCCTAGGGAATATTCTAAAATTATAGCAATATTAGACAATATTAACTATTTTGCTTTAATTTCCAAAAGAAAAATAACAACTTCATTAGTCAAAGAAGTTTTAAATAAGTATAATCATAAAACATTGTAACTTTTTCCTTGACTTGAAAGCTTCTCAATATAACCTTTCTATAAATTAACTTTTTAGCAAAAATTGTGTTGGGATACAAAAAAAACAAAAAAGTTTAAACAGAGAACAAAAATGGACTATAGGCATAGACTTACTATCTATAGGTACTTTTTTAGAATATTTTGATCTTATGCTATATGTTCATATGGTAGTACTAATTAATGAGCGTTTCTTTCCGCAATATGATACTCACGTTAATCGACTTCGTGCAGTTTTTTCTTTTTGTTCTACTTTTATTTTTAGACCCTTAGGAGCTTTATTATTTGGCTGGATAGGAGATAATATAGGTCGGAAATCCACAGTCATTATTACCACTATTTTAATGTCATTTTCTTGCATCGTTATGGCTAATCTTCCTACTTATGCCCAAAGTAGATACTAGTGCCGCCTGGATAGTAACAATATGCCATATAGTGCAAGGTATGTCATCCATGGGAGCAAGAGTAGGAGCAGAATTATATTTAACGGAATCTGTTGGAGTTCCTAAACGCTTTCCTGCCTTAGCATTTGTAGGGGTGTGTGCTAGCTTAGGATTAACTGTGTGGCGTAGCAACCTTAGTTACATCCTATGGCTTTAATTAGCGTATCGCATTTTGGGTAGGTGCAGGAATTGAATTAATAGGTAGTGCTGCTAGGACTACTTTGCGAGAAACACCGGATTTTGTTGATGCTAAGCGTAGAATACAAGAAACGATAAAAGATAGTAATATAATTGATGTAGCAAAGATAAAAAATAATCCTGTATGGCAGGAAAAAGTTAATAAGAAGACTGCAATCTATTATTTTTTAATACAACTAGCACAACCAGTATGGTTTTATTTTGCTTATATTCATTGTAGTAATATACTTAAAGATTCGCTACACTATACCACTGAAGCAGTAATACATCAAAATTTCATTATTTCTATAGTAGAATTTTTTGTAGCACTAGCACTTACGTGTTTATGCTATAAATTTCATCCACTAAAAATTTTAAAAACGCAATTAGTAATATTTTTAACTTTTCTTCTATCTAGTCCATTAATATTAGATAATATAACGCAAGGTTGGCAAATTCTCTTAATTCCACTAATTGTAGTTACTTTTTCTCCAAGTGAATTCCCGGCAATTCCAATATTTTATAAAAGTTGTCCGGTTTTAAAACGATTTACCTATGCCAGCTTTATATATGCTTATTCAAGAGCCGCTATGTATGTAATTAGTTCTTTTGGGCTTGTTTATTTAACAGAACGTTTTAATAATTTAGGATTGTTGATGATAGTAATTCCTATTATTATATTGTATAGCCTCGGTATATCACATTTTAAAAAGCTAGAAGTTGAAGCAGGAAATTATTATTGAATATAAAAGGCGAAATGCGGCTTGCACCTTTTATATAAATTAAATTAGTTATATACTTTATCTTCTTTAGCTAATTCAGTTTTAATTCTTTCAAGCAGAGCAAAAACCTTACAATATTCTTCAAGCTTTTTGTTGATTTTTTGCAGCTCATCTAAAGTACTACTAAAATCTTCTTGTATTAAATAGGTTTCTACAGTTTTATTCTGCTCTAATGTTTTAAGCATAATATCTTGTAACAATTTATTATAGTGATTTTCTAATTTAGGTGTATTTGACATAATGATTAATAAATAACTTTGTATTTTAATTAATATATGAATTTTTTAATAATACAATCACTTTTAGTTAGTGTATGTTATTATTTATCTCTCTTTGCTCTATTAACACTAATTCATGATAAAGATTTACCTTAAATTTGCATTTTAAGTAATTTAATTATAGATAATTATTAACAAATTTTAATAATTATTTATCTATAATGCACCCTAAAACAGATTAAAGGCATACAAATAGAGCGAATAGAATTGCAAGACCTATAGAAGAAGAAAATAAATATGCACAATAACTAGAAAAAGATTTAGATATTGTAAAGGCATCATCCAATAATATAGACACAGTACCTAAAAAGCAGCCTCCAATATTTAGAAGTATGGATTGATATAGAAGTTATACAAAGGCGTAACTTGGAGCGTATAATTTCTCAAGAAATAGTAAAAAGTAAAGATGATTTATACATAATAGAGCAAGAACGGATATAACAATTAATGAGTAGAGGCACAAACGCCTTAACAAACCATGAACAACACCCCAATACTATTTATAAAAGTGAGTATAAAGCACAAAATAACTCAAGAACATCCAGTATTATAAATAGTATTAAGAACTCAAAACATGGGGTAATATAAAGAAAATAAGCAACGTAACAGGAAAGATTCTTTTTAATAAAACCACAGCTAGCGTACTCGGATTAATAGCAAATAGTATTATGCTGGCAACTATAGCACCTGCAACAGCTCCATTTATGTTGGTATCAGCTGCTGCCATGGCAACATCTATAGTAGGTAAAGCAATAATAGGTGTAGTACATACACGCAAGATACGTCTTCTTACACAAGAAAATAAATTATTAGAAAAACATCGTGATGATTTGAGTAAATAACAAGCTCTTCTAAAAATTGATACAAAGTTAAAAGATATTTTAAAAGATGATTTATATATACATAATGAGCAGCAACAAACGAAAGACAAAAGTAATAAAGGTACCAAATCATTATTTATAGCATCGGTTATAACAAATGGAATAAGTAATATAGTAAACGTGGCGGGGATATCAGCAGCTATTGTATTTAAACAACTATCATTTTACTTTATTAGCTGCTTTAACTTCCACTTCCTCGTGCAATTTATACTTTGCTATTTTTTTTTTGAAAATCTAGTAAAAATAATGGCAAAAGTAATAAATAATGCGGAAAAGAATTACAGTAGAATTCAGAAAGGTTTCGACAAGATAAATTTAAAGGCGAGCTAGGCATGTATATTAATATGTGAGCAAAGGCGATAGTACAAAATTCGCTTGTATCAAGCTTTATGAATTATGCTGTATATGAAAGATTCTAAAAACTCGTATGGATCAGGAAATTTATTCAGTGTCATACCATGACTTGTTGACCACGATATAGCATTATTACGCGGATCGATTCCGCCCATGTCATCCTAGTTCGCTTGACCGCAGGTTCCAAAAACAATAGCCAAGTAATGTAATATTAATACGTAACTATGGCTAAAGCGAGATAAAAAAGGTATAAACTGTCATACCGGGACTTGTTCCCGGTATCCAGAAAACCTTAAAAAGTTTTGGATCCCGTGGTCAAGCCACGGGATGACAAATTAATAGCATACCATTTTTATTTAACCCTAGCTATATCAATCTCTAAATGGACAATCTCTTCTAGTTTTCTTCTTGTAAACGAATTACGTAAATTTTATTAGACTTCTTCAGAAATAAGGATTTAGAGAGGAATTTAAAAGAGACACTTCACTTTGAACCGTAGCCGTACATACTAGTATGTGAGGATGAGTGGTAAGGATCGACGTACAAATTACCTCTAAAAGTAGAGTTTCCGAAGAGTTCTATTGTATGACACTGAACGTGTTTCCTGATTTACACAATAAAAAACTATAACTATAAAGAACCTGGGAATTTAGAAAAAGTACTAAAAAATGCTAAAATTTAGTATTTTTGTACTGGATTATTTCGTCAATTACTTTGTAATTTTCTAGCAATGGCATTAAATTATTAACTAATATATACTTAGTTAGAAATGCCATTTCACAAAGATACTGTTTTTCTTGATAGGTTTAACTATTGTAACATTTAAAACTGAAAAGCTTGAGTTTAAGCTTCATTCATTGTTTGATATTTTCGTTGAAATACTAAAAACTTTTGATTGGTGGGCGATGACGGACTCGAACCGCCGACACTCTCGGTGTAAACGAGATACTCTACCAACTGAGCTAATCGCCCATATTTTTTATTAATTAGTAAAATAACATCACTTATAATTAATAAGAAGTATATAACTAATTTAGCAAAATTTTATTAGTTTTTGCTTTTAAATTACTAAAAAGTGTTATTTACTTTCGTTCAAACTTTTTATTTGCCTTGATAATCTGCTGATTTTTCTTGAGGCGGTATTTAATTTAATTATATTTTTTTTCACACCTTGCATTATCTTAGACTGAGCAACAGATAAAGCTATGTTAGCATTTTCTTTATTACCAAGACTGATTTCATGTACAACTTTCTTTATAAAAGTTTTTATTGCACTAGATCGTTTTTTATTGATTAGAGTTCTTTTTACTGTTTGTCTAGTAGCTTTTTTTGCTGAAGAATGATTAGCCATCACTGAGTCTCTTATTTTTAATTTTTAATTTCTTCATTAGCATCTTGCTGTATATTTCCTTTAGCATCAATATCTCTATCTACAAATTCAATATATGCTATCGGTGCTAAATCACCATAACGGAATCCGGCTTTTATTATTCTAGTATAACCGCCAGGTCTATCTTTATATCTGGTACCTAAAATATTTATAAGCTTTTCTACTGCTTTTTTATCTTTTATTTTTGATAAAACGCTTCTTCTTACCGTTAAATCAGCTTTTTTAGCTTTAGTAATTAGAGTTTCAATGTAAGGTCTTAATTCCTTAGCTTTCGGTAAAGTAGTTTTAATTTGTTCATGGATTACAAGTGCTACAGCCATATTAGCGAGCATTGCTTGCCGGTGACTACTTGTTACATTTAACTTTCTGCCTTTAATTTTATGTCGCATTTTTTAGTCCTTAATTATAAGAATCTTCATAACGTTTAGATAATTCCTGAATATTTTCCGGTGGCCAATCCGGTACATCCATACCAAATCTTAAATTAAATTTTGCCAATATTTCTTTAATCTCATTTAAAGATTTTCTACCGAAATTTGGAGTTCTTAGCATATCGGATTCCGTTCTTTTTACTAGATCCCCTATATATATTATATTATCATTTTTCAAACAATTTGCCGATCTAACCGATAATTCCAATTCATCGACTCTCTTAAGTAAATAAGGTGAAAATGGTAAAGCATCAGTTTTAACTTGCTTATCTTCTTCCTGTTCTTCAAAAGAAATAAATAATTGTAATTGCTCCTGTAAAATACGTGCAGCTAAACCTACAGCCATTTCAGGTAATAAATCACCATTAGTTTCTACAAACATAATTAATTTATCATAATCGGTAGCCTGACCTACCCTAGTATTTTCTACCTTATAAGTAACACTCTTTACCGGATTAAATAAAGCATCTATAGCTATTTCACCAATAGGTAAATTATCCTCATAACTATTTGTGCTAAGTACATATCCTTTACCAACCTTGCAAGTTAATTCCATTTCAAGCTGCTTGTCCTTAACTAGATCACAAATTACATGATCCGGATTCAGTATTTCTACATCATGACCTGTTTCAATCATACCGGCCGTTACAACACAAGGTCCTGTTGCTTTTAATTTCATGATACGTTTTTCCGCAACATGCATTTTTACTTCAATACCTTTAATATTTAAAATCACTTCCGATACATCTTCTTTTACACCGGGTATAGAAGAAAATTCATGTTCTATAGCAGGGATCTTTATAGAAGTGATAGCTGCTCCTTGTAAAGAAGAAAGTAATACTCTTCTCATAGCATTACCGAGTGTTAAACCAAAACCTCTTTCTAAAGGTTCAACTACAATTTTAGCTTTATTATTGGTTTCTGGAAAATTTTCATAAGCGACTTTATTCGGCTTTATTAAAGTATTCCAATTTTTACTTAACAATAACATTTAATACCTATGATTCTCTTATACTCTTCTTCTTTTTGGCGGTCTTACTCCATTATGAGCAATTGACGATACATCTAAAATGGATGTAACCACAAAATTTTGTCCGAATAAAGCTCTCATTGCTGATTCACGCTGAGCCCCCGGTCCTCCAATCCTAATAGAAATAGTTTTTAGACCATATTCTTTTGCTTTTTCCGATGCTCTATCAATTGTTACTTGAGCTGCATAAGGTGTTGCTTTTCTTGCCCCTTTAAACCCATTACCTCCTGCCGATGCAGAAGAAATAGTATTACCTTGGATATCAGTAAATGTTACTATAGTATTATTAAATGATGCTCGGATATGCACAACACCAAGAGTGATAGTTTTTTTCTTTTTCTTAACTTTAACCGTCTGATTCATTATTTATACTCTATACTTAAACTATTATTTTACAGCTTTTTTCTTTCCGGCTATCGCAATAGCTTTACCTTTTCTAGTTCGAGCATTAGAATGCGTGTTCTGTCCTCTCACCGGCAATTTACGTATATGTCTAAGTCCTTGATAACATCTTATATCTTTTTTTTTCTTAATATTAAGCGTAACTTCTCGTCTTAAATCACCCTCAACTTTATACTCACTTTCAATAATATTACGTAAGCTTATTAACTCTTGATCTGTCAGTTCTTTCACTTTTTTATCTTTCAATATCTTTGCTTTATTACAGATCTCTGCTGCCATAGTAGGCCCAAGACCGTAAATGTAAGTTAAACTCACAACTAAACGTTTATTATCAGGAATATTAACACTTGCAATTCTTGCCACAAATAATCTCCAAAATTTTACTAGTAACTAGAAAATAATATAAAAATCTTTGATAAAGTCAATTTATTTTTAGTATTTTCTGTATATCAATTTCTATTTCTTGTTCATTTTTACTTCCATTAACTATATAAAAATTACCACTATTTTTATAGTAATCTATTAACGGATATGTTTCTGTTTTATATACTTCAATTCTTTTTTTTATTACTTCTTCATTATCGTCTTTTCTATAATCAAATGTACTTGAACCGCAAACATCACATACATTATCAGTTTTAGGCTGCAAGAAGTAACTATTATATATTTTACCGCAATTTTTACAACTATATCTTCCTAAAATTCTTTTAATTAATAATTCATCTGAAACATCAAAATATATTATTTTAATTTTTTCTTTAATAAATGATTCAAAAAATTTCGCTTGCTCTAAATTACGCGGATATCCATCTAATATGTAGCCGTTTTTATATTCAGAGGATAATAAAAAATTTTTGATTACTTGATTAACTATTTCATTAGGGATAAGCTCCCCTTGCTTAACATAATTATTAATTAACTCTGCTTCACTAATTGATGTTTTAATAATTGTTCTAAATATATCACCGATTGCTATATGTGGTAAATCAATTTTTTTAGCTATCTTTTTTCCTTGTGTTCCCTTGCCCGCTCCTGGAGGACCTAAAAAAATTACTATCACTATTTTAGCTCATTTTTAATTTTTTAATTTTACTTTCTTCATTAAACCTTCATACTTACTACTAAATAAGTAAGTTTGAATCTGAGTCATAGTATCAAGTACCACGTTCACTACAATTAAAAAACTCGTACCTCCTAAAGAAAGAGAGATTACATATTTATTCATTAATAGCTCCGGAATTACACATATTACACTTAAATATATCCCACCTATAACCGTAAGCCTTGTAAGTATATAATCAAAATAATCAGATGTATTTTTTCCTGGTCTTTTACCTGGAATATAAGCACCGTATTTTCTTAAATTATTAGCAGTTTCTTCAGAATTAAATACTATTGCAGTATAAAAAAAACTAAAAAACATAATTAATGCTACATATAATAAAATATATACAGGTTTTCCATGCCCTAAGTAATAAGTAAGCATGCCCATAGTTTCTGAATTACTATTAGAAAAATTAGCAAGCGTAGCAGGAAATAGTAAAATTGAACTAGCAAATATTGGAGGTATTACACCAGAAGTATTTAACTTGAGAGGCATATGGGTTGCTTCGCCTCCATAAATTTTATTTCCTACTTGTCTTTTAGGATACTGCACCAATAATTTTCTTTGGGCTTTTTCAAAAAATATAATTATAGCTATTAATACAACTACTCCAATACAAACAGCTATCGCTATTAACGGCGATAATGCTCCTTTTCTTGATAATTCAAACATACTAATAATAGCACTAGGTACTCCCGAAATTATACCTATAAATATAATTAAAGACGTACCATTACCTATTCCGCGTTGTGTAATTTGTTCTCCTAACCACATTAATAGCATCGTGCCTACAACTAAAGTAATTACGGTTGTAACTCTAAAGAAAAAACCCGCTAAAATTACTACAGGACCGGTATTTGTTACAATCGACTCTAAACTTATAGCAACTCCATAAGCCTGAAAAGAAGCAAGCAGAACCGTTAAATATCTCGATAGCTGATTTACTTTTCTTTTGCCGACTTCCCCTTCTTTTTTTAAATTTTCCAAAGGTTTATATGCAACTGACATTAATTGGATAATAATTGAGGCGGTAATATACGGCATAATTGCTAAAGCAAAAATGGACATTCTACCTAGCGATCCTCCGGATAGCATATTAAACATTCCGAGTATTCCGGATTGATTCTTTGCAGCCACACTACTTAAAGCAATTGAATCTATACCAGGTATAGGTATAAAAGACCCAAATCTACATACTATAAGAATGAGAATAGTAAAAACAATGCGACTAACTAAATCATTACCGGATTTTTTAGAAAAATTCTGCCCCATATACTATAATAATTTTCCACCTGCTTTCTCGATTAAATCCTTAGCTTCAGAAGAATAAGCATCTAATTTTAATGATAGAGGAGAAGCGAAATCATCACTACAAATAGATAATAATTTCACTAATTTCTTATTATTTTTATTATTAACTACTCCGGCTTCTACCAATTTTTCTTTCGTAATAGTATCATCAGCACTTAAACGCCCATCGGCTAATGCTTCTTCAATATAAGAAATATTTATTATATTGTATTTTTTAGTTGAAATACAATTAAACCCTCTTTTAGGTAGTCTTTTGATCATAGGTGTTTGACCACCTTCAAAACCTTTTATTGCAACGCCGGATCTAGATTTTTGACCTTTAATTCCTCTACCACCGGTTTTTCCTTTACCACTACCAATACCGCGTGCTATTCTTTTCTTATTTTTTTTAGCACCTATATTATTATATAATTCATTTAATTTCATTTAAAAACTCTAATTACATATTTTCTATTTTTAACAAATGCTTTACTTTTTCAACCATCCCTCTGATTGAATTAGTATTTGCAAGAATAACGCTCTTATTAATTTTGTTTAAACCAAGCCCAACTAATATCAATCTTTGATCATACTTACGACCTATAGCACTTTGAACTTGAGTAATTTTTATATTATTGATCTTATTATTCATAACTTCACCTTACTTACGCAACATATATTCATTAACTTGAATGTTAGAAGATTTTACAGATATTTCATTTACTTTTTTATCTCTTCTCATAGCAATAGATTTTGGTGATGCAAGTTTATTTAATGCATCAAATGTTGCAGAAATCATTGCGTAAACATTCGTTGAACCTATTGATTTAGCCACAATATCATGAACGCCTAAAGAGTCAAAAATTGCTCTCATAGATCCTCCGGCTATAACGCCTGTACCTGCTTTAGCTCTTCTTAAAATCACTTTAGCAGCTCCACTTTTACCAATAACGTCATGGTGAATAGTCCTATTTTGATATAACGGCACTTTCATCATTCTCTTTTTAGCGGCTTGTTTTGCCTTTCCTCGAGCTTCATTTACTTCTTTAGCTTTTCCGTGTCCCGCTCCGACTCTGCCGGCTTTATCACCGACAACTACATAAGCAGAAAAAGCAAAGCTTCTACCGCCTTTTACTACTTTTGTAACTCTATTTACATCAACTAAAACTTCACTTAAAGTCTCGTCATTTTTTTTAACTTTAGACATTACTACAACCTTATAACCTAAAATTTTATTTTCTCTCTAGCTGCATCAGCTAGAGCTTTTACAACACCGTGATACTTATATCCGCCTCTATCAAATACTACGTCTTTTATCCCTGCAGAATCAGCTTTTTTTGCTATTTCTTTACCTACTTTGATAGCATTTTCAATATTACAATGAGATTTTTTTAATTTTTTTATTTTCTCATCTAAAGTTGAAGCAGAAGCAATCGTTATAGACTTAGAATCATCAATAATTTGTGCATATATATGTCTACCTGACTTAAATATTGATAATCTAACTCTATTAGATGTTTTAGATATTTTATGTCTTATTCTACTTCTTCTTTTTTCAAATTTTAGCTTAGCACTATGCATATTTAACTCTTAAATTTAATTTTTCTTACCTTCTTTACGCGGTATAAATTGATTTTCAAATTTAATTCCTTTTCCTTTATAAGGCTCAGGTGGTCTCTGTTTTATAATAATTGAAGCAAATTGTCCTAATTTTTCTTTATCTGTTCCCTCAAGAATAATAATATTTTGCTTAGGCATCTCTATTTTAATATCTGACGGTATTTCAATTTTTGTATTATGGCTTTTAGCAAGCATTAAATTTAAATATTTACCTTTTACCATTGCCCTGTAACCGACTCCGTTAATTTCGAGTTTAAGCTTAAAACCTTCTTTTACGCCGGTAACCATATTTGATATTATGCTTCTTGCAGTACCCCACATAGCACGTGCATTTTTATTTGCGGCTAAAGGTTTTACTAAAAGCTTATTTTCTGCCAAGGAAATTGCTATATTACCTTTAAAAGTTTTTGATAATTCGCCTTTAGGTCCGGATATTTTTACTTCTAAATCATTTAAACCAATTTTTACACCTTCAGGTATAGTAATTGGCAATTTTCCAACACGTGACATTTTTTTACCTTAAAATACTTTACAAATTACTTCGCCGCCGACATTTTTAATATGAGCTTCTCTATCAGACATAACACCGTAAGGAGTAGAAAGAATATATATACCCATATTATTATAATATCCTTTCAAATCTTTAATAGCAGAATATACTCTTTTTCCAGGCTTTGATACTCTATGAATTTCGCATATAGAAGCATCGCCATTAACAGAGTACTTTAAAGCTACCTCAGTATAACTAATATTATTTTTTTGAGTAGTTATATAATCTTTTATATAACCTTCTTTTTGCAAAACATTTAAAATTGAAGTTTTAATTTTAGAACTAGGAAAAGAAACATTTATCAATTTGCTTTTATAAGCATTTCTAATTCTAGTTAACATATCTGCTACATTATCCGTCATTGACATATGATTTACCTATCGACTTTTACCAACTTGACTTAACTACACCGGGAACTAAGCCTCTGCCTATTAATTCTCTAAGCTTGTTCCTCGATATACCAAACTTTCTTGTAACACCTCTTGGTCTACCTGTAAGCTCACATCTATTTCTTATTCTAGTAGATGATGAATTTCTAGGTAATTGTGCAAGTAACATTACCAAAGAAAAACGTTCTTCCAATGAAATATTTTTATCATAAATTTTACTTTTTAGTGCTAAACGTTTATTATGTAAACTTTGTGATTTTTTTTTCCTACTTTCGTTCTTTTTTATAGAACTTACTTTTGCCATTATATATATCCTAAAAATTAATTATAAAAAGGTAAATTAAACCCTGATAACAAAAATTTACTTTCTTGATCTGTTTTAGCAGATGTAACGATTGTAATATCCATACCCCTTATTGTATCGATTTTATCGTAATTAATTTCAGGAAAAACTATCTGCTCTTTTAATCCAAAAGTAAAATTCCCTTTACCATCAAAACTTTTATAAGAAAAACCACGAAATTCCTTAACACGGGGTAATGCAACAATTACTAACCTCTCTAAAAAATCATACATTCTATCTTTACGTAATGTAACCTTGCAACCTATTTTCATATTTTCGCGTAACTTAAAAGTTGCAATAGATTTTCTTGCTAACGTTACAACCGGCTTCTGACCGGAAATCAAAGTAAGATCATTTACTGCATTATTAATTACTTTGGAATCGGCTGTTGCTTCCCCTACTCCCATATTTATAACAATTTTTTTAATTTGCGGTATTTCGTGTTTATTTTTATAAGAAAATTTTTTTTGTAAGTTTTCAATAATTTTTTGCTGATACAATTCTTTAAATCTTAACATTATTTACCTTCCTTACCGATAATTTCCCCTGATTTCTTTGCTACTCTAACCTTAGAACCGTCTTCTAAGAATTTAAAAGCTACCTTGGTAGGGTTACCGGTTTTTGGATCGATGTGTGCAATATTTGAGATATGTATAGGTAATTCTTTAGTTATTATCCCGCCTTCACTCATTTGATTAGATTTAGTATGCTTTTTTACTAAATTTACTCCAGAAACAATTACTTTACTGTCATCCGGGAAAACTTTTAATATTTTACCTTTTTTTCCTTTGTGCTTTCCGGTAATAACAACAACTTCATCACCTTTTTTTACTTTTAATTTAACCATTTATAACACTTCCTCTGCAAGCGACATTATTCTAACATATTTTTTCGCTCTAAGTTCTCTTGTAACAGGACCGAAAACTCTAGTACCGATAGGTTCATCTTGTTTATTCAAAAGCACTAATGCGTTTTTATCAAATTTTATTGTACTACCGTCAGGTCTTACTACTCCAGTCTTTGTACGAACAATCACACCTTTATAAACATCACCCTTTTTAACCTTACCGCCGGGTATAGCGTCTTTAACAGATACAACTATAACATCACCCAGCTTTGCCACCATATGGTGAGAGCCACCTAAAACTTTAATACACATAACTTTTTTAGCACCGGAATTATCTGCAACTTCCAAGGTGCTCTGCATTTGAATCATAAACTACTTCCAATTTTTTATACACGAGAAATAAAATAAACAATCTACCTTATAAAGTCAAAGATTAAAAAACTTTATTCCCCATTTACCACTACCCATGTTTTGGTTTTTGAGATAGGACGACTTTCAATTATACTAACTTTATCTCCTTCTTGATATTTATTTTCTGAATCATGAGCAGCATATTTTTTAGATACTTTCACGAATTTTTTATAAATAGGATGCTTAAACTTTCTTTCTACTTTTACTGTAACCGTCTTATCAGCTTTTGAACTTATAACCACGCCTTGTAACACTCTTTTCGGCATTTTAATATTCCTCACTATTAGCTCTTTTTGTTAATTCAGTTTTAATACGTGCTATAGACTTTTTGACTAACGAAAACCTACTAGTATTTTTTAACTCACCTAAAGCTTGTTGAAATCTTAAATTAAACAATTCTTTTTTTAAAAGATTAAGGTTTTTATAAAGCTCTTCTATTGTTTCAGTAGATAACTTACTTCTTAATAATTTTAAATCATTCATAACGTCTCACTATCCTTGTTCTAACAGGTAATTTTGCACTTGCAAGCTCCAAAGCTCTAAGTGCAACATTTTCTTCTACCCCTTCAATTTCAAACATAATTCTTCCAGGCGAAACTCTAACTGCAAAAAATTCAGGAGAACCTTTACCTTTACCCATTCTTACTTCGGCAGGCTTTTTAGAAACGGGAACATCCGGAAAAATGCGAATCCATAATCTTCCTTGCCTTTTCATACATCTAGTAGCAGCTTTTCTTCCTGCTTCTATTTGTCTTGCAGTAACACGCCAACCGTCTATAGATTTTAGACCAAATGATCCAAAAGCAAGCGTCGTACCTGCTTTTGCTTTTGAAGCAACTCTACCCTTATGAGCTTTTCTAAATTTTTGTTTTTTCGGAGCTAACATTTTAATACTTAAAATTAATTATATCTTTTATTTTCTGTATATTCACCTTTATAAATCCACACTTTAACCCCTATAACTCCATAAGTAGTTATAGCCTCAGCTGTTGAATAATCAATATCAGCTCTTAAAGTATGTAACGGCATTCTTCCTTCTATATACCATTCGGTTCTAGCAATTTCAGCACCTCCAAGTCGTCCTGAACAACTAACCCTGATACCTTGTCCACCTTGTTTAAATGAAGCCTGAATTGCTGTTTTCATGGCTTTTCTAAAAGAAAACCTTTTTTCAAGCTGTAGTGCTATAGTTTGAGCTACTATAGCAGCATCTATATTAAATTTTCTAACTTCGTGAATATTTATATAAACTTCTTTTAAAGAAGTCATTTTCTCGATAGCTTTTTTTAGCTTATCAATTTCACTACCGTTTCTACCGATAATGATATTTGGTTTTTTGGCATTAATATTAATTATAATACTTTTATTAGAAGGGCGTTCAATTAAAACTCTGCTAACTTGAGCTTGATTAAAATCCTTATTTATTAAATCCCTAATTTTTAAATCTTGTATAAAAAGAGTTTTATAATGTTTTTCTGCATATAATACGGAATCCCAACCTTTAATTAAAGTCGGTCCAACTCTAAAACCATGTGCACAAACTTTCTGCCCCATTTTAATTATCCTCTTTTTCTGTAACAGTTATATAAAGATTACTAAAAAACTTATTTATTCTAGTTGCTTTTCCTTTTGCTCTTGGCATAACTCTTTTCATTACTAAAGCCTTACCTACAGTCGCTTTAGTAATAACCAATCTATCTATATCTAAACCTAAATTATTTTCAGCATTTGCAACAGCAGATCGTAAACAATCTTTTACAACTTTTGCAATTCTTTTAGGAGAAAAAGTTAATTGTACCAATGCTTCAGATACTTTCATATTTCTAATAAAGGCTGCAACTAAATTGAGCTTCCTTGAACTTACTCTAATAGATTTAGCTTGTGCCGTAGCAAAATTTTTATTTTCTTGTACCATATAAATCTTTACTTTCTTTTGACTTTTTTATCTGCTCCATGACCGTGAAATGTTCTAGTAGGAGCAAACTCACCTAATTTTCTTCCAACCATTTCTTCATTTACAGAAACCGGAATAAATTTATTTCCATTATGAACAGAAAAGGTAAACCCTACAAAGATAGGTAAAATCGTTGATCTTCTAGACCAAGTTTTAATCATTTCAGATTTACCTGATTCCATTAATTTTTGAACTTTCTTTATTAAATAACCGTCTACAAAAGGCCCTTTCCATATTGAACGTGCCATACTAATACCTAATTAATTTAAAATCTATTTTCTTTTCTTTACAATAAATTTTGAAGTACGTTTATTTTTACGTGTCTTCTTACCCTTTGTTGGGAATCCCCAAGGAGTAACAGGATGGCGACCGCCTGAAGTTTTACCCTCACCACCGCCATGAGGGTGATCTACAGGATTCATTGCTACACCTCTAACATGCGGTCTCCAACCTAGCCATCTATTTCTACCTGCTTTGCCTAAATTAATATTTTTTTGATCCGGGTTAGATATACTACCTATAGTAGCTTTACAATCTAAAGGTACTAACCTAAATTCACCTGATCTTAATTTAATCTGAGCATATCCTGAATCTTTACCCACTAAATCTACTGAAGTACCTGCAGACCTTGCAATTTGACCGCCCTTACCGACTTTCATTTCAACATTATGTAAAGTAGTACCGATAGGAATGAATTTTAAAGGTAAACAATTTCCTATTTTTATATCAGCATCTTGACTTGATATTACTCTATCACCTACAGATAATTTTTGCGGTGCTAGAATATAAGAATATTCCCCATCTTCATATTTTATTAAAGCAATAAAAGCAGTTCTATTAGGGTCATACTCTATTCTTTCAACAATAGCAGAAATATCGATTTTATTTCTTTTAAAATCAATAATACGATATAATTTTTTGTGTCCTCCACCTCTATGCCAAGAAGTAATTCTACCTTGATTATTTCGCCCACCGGTTTTAGATATACCTTTGGTCAAAGATTTTAAAGGTCTGCCTTTCCATAAACTAGTTTTATCAACTTGAACTAACTCTCTAAGAGAAGGAGTAATTGGATTAAAGTTTTTTAAAGCCATTTATTTAATTCCTCCGGCAAAATCGATATTATGGTCTTTTTCTAATGTAACAATAGCTTTCTTTCTATTGATTTGAGTCCCTATAATTCCTTTAAATCTTTTCTTCTTACCTTTAACGTTTAAAATATTCACTTTTTTTACTTTTACTTTAAATATTTCTTCTATAGCTTTTTTAACGGTAAGTTTTTCAGCAAATTTATCTACATAAAAAGCGTATTTATTTTGTTCCGAAAGGGTTGTAGTTTTTTCTGTAATAATAGGTTTTCTAATTAAATCGTAGTATTTATAAGAACTCATCTTAACCTCTCTTCTAAAACACTCACTGCTTCTTGTGATAATAGGACATATTCATGTCGTATTATATCATAAACATTTGCTCCTATTTGTGGAACAATCACAGTATTATAAATATTTTTTGCAGCTAAAGAAAAATTAATATCTACTTCATTTCCGTCTATTACAAAGAAACTTTTCCCTTGAAATTTGTTTAATATATTTACAAGAGCAGAAGTTTTAGGCTTATCTAGCTTTAAAGAATCTATTACTAATAATTTTCCTTCAGCGTATTTCTCGGATAAAGCATGAATTAAACCAAGTTTTCGTACTTTTTTAGGTAATTTTGTTGCATGACTACGTACTCTAGGTCCATGAGCTACACCACCACCACGCATCTGTACCGATCTAAGGGAGCCTTGTCTTGCATTACCTGTACCTTTTTGCTTAAAAGGTTTTTTTGTGGTTCCTAATACTTCTGATATTGTTTTAGTTTTGTGGTTACCAGACATTGCCTTAGCTCTCTGCCAATCAATAACCTGCTTTATTATATCATCTCTGATAAATTCAACAGCAAATATATCTTCATTTAAGCTAATCTCACCAACTTCTTCATTAGCAAGACTTAATATTTTAGTTTTCATCTTTATTTAACCTTATACAGTCTTATATAAAACTTTTATATAAATAATATTGCATGGCGTTTTGTTAATTTGATAATCTTTAACCTCAACAAACATGTCTAAATATCTATTATACAGTTATTGAAATCTTTTTTATTGCATCTTTTACTGAAAGATACGAATTTTTGTGACCGGGTATACTACCCTGAATCATAATAAGCTTACGCTCCTTATCAACGGCAAATATTTTCAAATTTTGAATAGTAACTTGGTTACATCCCATACGACCGGCCATTTTTTTGCCTTTGAAAACCTTTCCTGGATCTTGTCTTTGTCCTGTAGAACCATGCGAACGATGGGATATCGAAACACCGTGAGAAGCTTCAAGACCTCTAAAATTATGTCTTTTCATACTACCAGCAAATCCTTTACCTATAGTAGTTGCCGTTATATCCACAAATTGCCCTGCCGTAAAATGGTCTACTTCTAGACTTGCTGCTATATCAATAAAATTCTCTTCAGAAATTCTAAATTCTTTTAATTTAGTTTTAGGAGATATTTTGGCATTAGCAAAAACTTGTTTCATAGGTTTGGTTACTCTAGATATTTTTTTATCTTTTACACCTATAACCAAAGCATTATATCCATGTTTTTCTAGAGTTTTATGTCCTACTACTTGACAATCATCAACTTTTACTAATGTTAAAGAAATTCTTTCGCCTTTATCATTAAAAACACTAGTCATCCCAATTTTTTGAGCAATTATACCGGTTCTCATTTATTCCCCACTCTCTAATTCAATCACTACATCAACACCTGCTGCTAAATCAACTTTACTTAAAGCATCGACAACCGCCGGATTCGGATCACCTATAACTAATAATCTTTTATGCTTTCTAATTTCAAATTGCTCTCTTGACTTCTTATGTACATGCGGAGACCTATTTACGGTAAATCTTCCAATTTTTCTAGGTAAAGGAATAGGACCATTAATGTTAGCAAACGTTCTTTTAACAGCACTAACTATCTCTTTTGTAGCTTGATCAAGACTACGGTGATCAAATGATTTTAAACGAATTTTAATTTTATTTTTCATTCAGTAAACCTAATATTTAAACAGCAAGATATTTTTTTAGACATCTTTCCAAACTTTACTTCTAGAGGTAATTTGTACGTCGACCTGGTACTCGAATCCTCACGTACGTTATATATGCTGCGGTTCTGCGTTCCGTACCTCCTTCAAATTCTTCTCTATAAGCAAGCCGATTCGGAAAAATGTCTATTACATCTTAAAATATAAATACCTATTATTTTTTAATAATAGGTATTTATAAAATCAATTAATTATTTATTTTAGTTACTACGCCGGCACCCACTGTTCTACCACCTTCACGTATAGAGAATTTCAACCCTTCCTGCATCGCAATCGGTTTAATTAATTCCACTGTAAAAGTAGCATTATCTCCAGGCATAACCATCTGCTTATCAGCAGGCAATTTTATTGTACCGGTAACGTCTGTTGTTCTAAAATAGAACTGCGGACGATAGTCATTAGTAAATGGGGTATGACGTCCACCTTCTTCTTTACTAAGCACATATACTTCAGCTTCAAACTTATCATGCGGTTTTATGCTACCAGGTTTTGCGAGCACTTGTCCTCTTTCAACTTCTTCTCTTTTTGTACCGCGTAGTAATATACCAACATTATCTCCGGCTTGTCCTTCATCAAGTAATTTTCTGAACATTTCTACACCGGTACAGGTAGTTTTTTGCGTATCTTTTAGACCGACTATTTCAATTTCCTCACCTACCTTAATTATTCCTGACTCTACTCTACCAGTTACAACAGTACCTCGTCCTGAAATAGAGAATACATCTTCTATCGGCATTAAGAAAGGTTTATCCGTAGCTCTTACAGGCTGCGGTATATAGCTATCTACTGCATCCATTAGCTCATTAATAGCTTTTTCACCTTCAGGCTTTCCTTCTAAAGCTTGAAGTGCAGAACCTTTAATAATAGGTATTTCATCACCCGGAAAACCATATTTTGATAATAATTCCCTTACTTCCATCTCTACTAGTTCTAATAGATCAGGATCATCCACCATATCTACTTTATTTAAGAATACTACCATAGCAGGCACACCTACCTGTTTTGCTAGTAATATATGCTCTCTAGTTTGCGGCATAGGACCATCAGCAGCAGAAACTACTAATATTGCACCGTCCATCTGAGCAGCACCGGTTATCATGTTCTTTACATAGTCAGCGTGTCCCGGACAATCTACGTGTGCATAGTGTCTATTTTTAGTCTCATATTCTACGTGTGCAGTAGAAATAGTTATACCTCTTTCTTTTTCTTCAGGAGCAGCATCAATTTGATCATACGCTGTAGCTTGTGCTCCACCTGTCTTAGCAAGTACTATAGTTATTGCTGCCGTTAAGGAAGTTTTACCGTGATCTACGTGACCGATCGTACCTATATTAACGTGCGGTTTAGTTCGTTCAAATTTTGCTTTTGCCATATTATTACTCTCTACAATTTTTTAGGTTTAATACAAGTTAATTTTTTATAAGTGCATTTTTTTGCTAAATTTATTTGTTACCACTATCTCTGGAGCGGGTGATGGGAATCGAACCCACACAGCCAGCTTGGAAGGCTGGAACTCTACCATTGAGCTACACCCGCATTGTGGCACTATTAATAAAATAATTTCAAAGTTATTTTGTTAACAGTGCTATATCAATTTTATTCAGATTTATAAATATACACAATTATGTTTTATTTTTAAATAAAATGATATGTTTCCCTGAACCATTTAAGTGGTGGAGGGAGAAGGATTCGAACCTTCGAACGCTTACGCGGGCAGATTTACAGTCTGCTGCCATTGACCACTCGGCCACCCCTCCTAAAGAACTTTACTGTATTAAATAGACTAATTCACTGTAAAATACAATATATTAATTAGTATTAGGACTTAATAAAACTTCTTGCCGAATCATCAAATAAACAAATAGCAGCTTGCACATTTATTTAGTTGTAACTTTCTATAATAAATAGTAGTTTCTGTCAAGAACAAATTACTGACGGTTTTTAATAAGATGCAAAATAAAAAACTTGATTCTAAACATTGTTATTATATGTATGGGAAACATCCTGTATTTTCTGCTCTAAATAATCCAAAACGTCAAATTGACAATATTTTATGCACTAGGGAAATTTTTGATACAAACAAAAAATTAATAGGTACTAGATCTTATGAAATTGTTAATAACGATATTTTATCTAAATTACTGGAAAACCAAACACATCAAGGAATAGCTGCAAAAATTAGACCAATTTTTTCTTACAATTTAGAGGACATAGATATAACAAATCCAAAATGTAAAATTGCGATTCTTGATCAAATAACAGACACACAAAATATTGGAGCAATTATTCGTAGTGCCGCTGCTTTTGATATAAATGCTATAATATTACCTCAAGATAATTCTCCGAATGAAAGCGGCGGCATTGCTAAAGCGGCTTGCGGTACTTTAGAATTAATACCTATAATTAAAGTTACTAACTTACGCTCATGTATGAATTATCTTAAAAAACACGGCTTTTGGATTATGGGTCTAACAGGTTCTGCAAATAACTACTTTACCGATCAATTAATTTCCGACAAAATAGTATTGGTATTTGGCTCAGAAGATAAAGGCATACGAAGATTAGTCGCAGAAACATGTGATTATTTAGCCAAAATCCCTATTTCTCAGAGAGTAGAAAGTCTTAATGTATCAAATGCCGCTTCTATAATTTTTCATTCATTACATAAATAATATTTTTAATAAATCAAATATTGTTTTTTATTTACTTCGATATAAATATTTAGTCTACTAAAATTAAAGTCATAAACTTTTATTATATCAATTAATTTGAGAGAAAAGTCATGAAAAGAGGACCAAATGAACAAATTATCGAGAGTTTTGAAAAACAATTAGACATATTTATAAATGCACTTACAGAAAAAGAGATAACAACAGCTATATTAAACAATTTTTTTGATAAAGTGATCAATAACCTCAAGAATGAAAGATTAATTAATGATACTATATTTGATATATATCAAGGTAAAGCAGTAATTACTAAACCTATATATTCCGATTATATAGCATCTTCCGAACCTAAATATAACGAACCTTGGCAAAAATTTTATAGTTTTAATCGTAATCTTATGATAGAAAGCACATTAATATTTATTGCTAAGAATCTAAAAAAAGCTTCTTTAACAGACAAATTATATTATAGCTTTGCTAAATTAGCCCAGCAATTAGACTTGAATGCAGTAAGTGATCATTTTATGAAAAAAATAGATAATTATATAACATTTAACAATTTATGAAAAATTACAGAACCGAAAGTGATTCTTTTGGAGAAATTCAAATAGAAGAAAAATTTTATTGGGGGGCTCAAACTCAAAGATCTTTAGAAAATTTTAAAATAGGCAAGCAAAAAATGCCTGAAATTTTAATTCGTGCTCTTGCTATTTTAAAAAAATGTGCAGCACAGGTTAATCATGAGTTTGGTGATTTAGAAGCTAAAATCGCTATAAGTATAGATAAAGCCACGGATAGAATCTTAGAAGGCGAATTTGAGGATAATTTTCCTTTAGTAGTTTGGCAAACAGGTTCAGGAACGCAAACAAACATGAATATGAACGAGGTTATTGCCTCTATTGCCAACGAAGAATTAACAGGCAAGAAAGGCAGCAAATCTCCGGTACATCCTAACGATCATGTTAATAAAGGACAATCATCCAACGACTCTTTTCCAACCGCCATGCATATAGCAACCGTACTTGCAACTAAACAGCAACTGATACCAGCTTTGAATAATATACTTACCTCTTTGCAGGATAAGTCAAAAGATTGGGATAAAATCATAAAAATAGGACGTACTCACTTGCAGGATGCAACTCCTTTAACTCTTAAACAGGAATTCTCCGGATATATTACACAAATAGAGTATGCTTTAGAACGCATAGAAAATGCACTACAAAAAGTTTATCTACTTGCCCAAGGAGGAACGGCAGTCGGTACAGGTATTAACTCAAAAATAGGCTTTGATATAAAATTTGCCGAGAAAGTGGCAGAGTTTACTAAACAACCCTTTAAGACGGCTCCTAATAAATTTGAAAGTCTAGCTGCTCACGACGCACTAGTAGAATTTTCAGGAACTCTTAATACTATAGCAGTTAGCTTAATGAAAATAGCAAATGATATAAGACTGCTCGGCTCCGGTCCAAGATGCGGTCTTGGTGAGCTACATTTACCTGAAAATGAACCTGGTTCTTCTATTATGCCCGGTAAAGTAAACCCTACACAAGTCGAAGCTTTAACAATGGTGTGCAGTCAGGTGATGGGAAATCATGTTACGGTTACTATTGCCGGCTCAAACGGACATCTTGAACTTAATGTATTTAAACCTGTAATAATATACAATATCCTACAATCTATAGAGCTGTTATCCGATAGCGTAAATAGCTTTGTTACTCACTGTGTTAAAGGATTAGAACCCAATATAGCATGCATTAATGATTTACGTGATAAATCTCTAATGCTTGTTACAGCTCTTAATCCGCATATAGGCTATGATAATGCCGCAAAAATTGCTAAAGAAGCACATAAGCACGGGATCACTTTAAAAGAAGCAGCTAAAAAACTCAATCTTCTATCGGAAGCAGAATTTGATAAAATAGTAGTACCTGAAAAAATGGTTGGTCAATCTTAGATTTTATATAAAGATATTAATTTAAACTATTAATATCACTGTACAAAATCTTATAAATAGGATAATATTAAATTAGTCTATTTATTATATTATCTATGTGAAACAAAATTTATCTAATCAAATTAACCTACTCAAAGCAAAAACTCATTTTTCCGATCTAATACAGCTTGTACAAGACGGAGAACAAATTACCATTTGTAAGCATAATACGCCGGTTGCAAAAACTATAACTCAAAAACCTAAAATGGATAATATAGTAGAGCAAATAAGAGAATTCCGCAAAGGCAAAACATTAGCTCCTTATACTATTAAAGCGCTTAGAGATGAAGGTAGAAAATGGTGAATTCTAAACCGTTTATAGCCGATTGCTCCATAACTGTCTCATGGTTCTTTTATGATGAACGTGATAAATATTCAGATTTTACATTATATTATTGTTATAAGTTTAGAATGATAGTACCGCCTCTTTGGAGACTTGAAGTAACTAATGTAATATTAATAGCAGAAAAACGTACTAAAATAAAATCAGTAGAGATTATTAAAATTATAGATTTTTTAAACTCTCTCCCCCTTAATATATCAAATTTAAATTTTTCCATACATGAAATCATACAAACTGCAAGAGCCAACAATCTTACTGTATATGATACAACTTATTTATTAACTGCCATGCATGAAGGACTTCCTATGGCCACTAACGATAAATCATCCCTAATTCAAACTAATTTACTATAAAAGAAAACAATCCACATTTTTCATAAAAAGTTTATGGAAATTTCTAAATCTTTTATTATACTTAAACATTAATTATATAAAATATAAAGAGTATCATGGTTTTAAATATCAAAGCTCCTGAAAATATAGTATTAAAGCCGACCATTACAGTTTTCGGCGTTGGGGGTGCAGGTAGTAATGCAGTAAATAATATGATTAGTGCTAATCTGCAAGGTGCTAATTTTGTAGTAGCTAATACTGATGCACAATCGCTTGAACATTCTTTATGCACTAACAAAATACAACTCGGTGTTTCTACGACTAGAGGTCTTGGGGCAGGAGCTTCTCCTGAGGTTGGAGCACTTGCTGCTCAAGAATCAGAAAGCGAAATTCATAGTTACCTAGAAAATAGCAATATGGTATTTATTACGGCAGGTATGGGCGGTGGTACAGGTACCGGTTCTGCACCGGTTATTGCACGCATTGCTAAAGAACTAGGCATCCTTACAATTGGGGTAGTAACTAAACCTTTCCATTTTGAAGGCGGTCATCGTATGAAAACTGCCGATAAAGGACTTATTGAATTACAGCAATTCGTTGATACTTTAATTGTAATACCGAACCAAAATCTATTCCGTATTGCTAATGAACAAACGACGTTTGCCGATGCTTTCAAAATGGCAGATGACGTATTACATGCAGGCGTTAGAGGAGTAACGGATTTAATGATTATGCCGGGACTTATTAATCTTGATTTTGCTGATATTAAAGCAGTAATGAGCGAAATGGGTAAAGCAATGATGGGTACAGGTGAAGCTAGTGGCGAAGATAGAGCTATTAAAGCGGCAGAATCTGCAATTTCAAATCCACTGCTAGATCATAGCTCAATGTGCGGTGCAAGAGGTGTATTAATCAATATTACTAGCGGTTCCGACATGACCTTATTTGAAGTTGACAACGCTGCTAATAGAATTAGAGAAGAAGTAGATAACCTTGATGCTAATATTATTTTCGGTTCAACATTTAATCCGGAATTAAAAGGAATTATCAGAGTATCAGTTGTTGCTACCGGTATTGATGCCGATAAAGTACCGACATATAAACCCGCAATAGCTGAAACTACCAATATAGTTCCTGAGGAAACTTATAATAAAGCTATAGCACAACCTACACAAATAGAAGAAATTCCTGATTTTAACAGCTACAGTACCGAAAATATTGAAATTACCGACTCTCCAATAAATCAAAATTTTATCGGAAATGAAAAAGAGCTAGGGTTACATGCCAATACTTTCAACAAATCTAAAGATGACTCACCCAAACCATCATTTTTAGGAAAAATATGGGGTTCTCTGCGTGCTTCAAATAATCAAACTTTAGAACGCAAAAACGTTGTTGTTGGTACTCTAGATCAAGATAATAAAGAGTCTGATATTCATGACATACCGGCTTTTTTAAGAAAGAAACGGGATTAGATTAGAAAATGAATATAATTTTAGAACAGCATAAAAAAGAATTATTAGAAATAACTAAAAATTTTCCTGCAGATACTGCATCACTAATAAATTATGTAGATAAAACATTTAAATGTCACATTCATGATTTATCTTGATCGGATCAAAAAGATTTAAAGTTTTTTATAGCAAAAAGCTTTGCAAATCAAATTGATGTTTGTAAAACTAAAGAACATGCTCAAAATTTTTTACAAGAGTTACACAAGCTATGGGAAGATTTATTTGAAGAGATATTGGAAGATAAGCCTGTATATAGTTTAGACATTGACGGAGCAACATACTATGCCGCATTAGATTTTACCGAACTAAATCAAAATAATATGCTGAATACAAGATTTAGCGAAACCTCCCTTGATTTTCATTTAATAAAAACGCTACCTAACTTTTCTAGTGACAAACAAAAATATATTTGGAAAAACAGCAATATAACTCTCAAAGTATTCTTATTTCAAATATACAAAATAATCACAATAATTACATATTATTTCCTAAGACTATAAACCTTGAAGAACAAGTTACCATAGATATATTAAATAATTTATTATTATTAGGTGCTTATAATAAATGTAATTTTTTTGAATCCACTAATGGATCAGAAATATATTTTAGATTACCTAATAATGAAAGGCTTCCCATGAAAGTTTTTAGTTTAAATAATCAGCCTATATTAAAAGAAAATAAATTTGAAAATTCTATATTATTTTTAAGTACAAAAATAAACGAAAATGGTGATGTTGACTATAGTGAAGGCTTTAGTGCTGATTGATATAGCCGATGGTAAAATAAATTCTTCTTATATAACTCCTCTAGGCGAGATAATGGATTCTAATTAAAAAAATAATCATATGCCAAATAAAATTATACTATTTCTTATATCATGTTTTTTAAATACTGATTTATTAGCCGATACCGATAAGCAGTAAAAAGATATTGTACCCTATCCTACGCCACTTGAAAATCAAAAGCGTTATGTAATTCATTTACCTACAGAGTCCAATAAAGAAAAGCTAAAAGTAGAATTGCAAGCAACAAAAAATGCAATGCACGATTGTAATCATGTTTGGTTTGGTAGTAAGCTGGAAACAAAAACTTTAGAAGGATGGGGATATAATTATTATATAATCGATCAAGTTAGCGATCACCCTGCTAGTACAATGATGGCAGGCCCAAACGTAAAAGCAACCATACAACCGGTTAGTGTATTTTTAGGCGATGAAACATTTTTAAGATATAATAGCAAACTACCTATCGTAGTATATGCTCCAAAAGATGTTGAACTACATTATGTTATTTGACATCAAAATGATACAATCAATTCTGCAAAGGAAGAATAGGACCATACTATTTTTCAAAAAAATTTAATATACTATATGACATTTAACGTCATCGCGAGCAGTCGCGTAGACTGCGTGGCAATCCAGAAAAAATAATCAAAAATTCTGATTTACAGAATTTTTTACTAGATTGCTTCGTCGAAACTTGCAGTTTCTTCTCGCAATGACGAAGACTAACCTATACAACAAGGTCCGTAGTCGCTCGCAGTTAGATACTAAATTACTCAAAATCTTCCTCTACAGCTTCAACTTCTTGCACTTCCGGTACAAAATGTTTAAGCATAGACTCAATTCCGTTTTTTAAGGTGATGGTGGAACTAGGACATCCAAGGCATGCACCACGAAGTGCTAATTTAACTACACCGTTTTCAAAGCCTTTATATATTATGTCGCCGCCGTCTTGTGCAACAGATGGACGCACCCTAGTTTCAATAATCTCTACGATTTGCTTCTCTATTTCCGAAAGCCCATCAAGGTTATGATTTACATTATCTGCTTTGGTGTTTTCTTCAAATACAGGAAAGCCTGAAACAAAATGATCCATAATAACCATTAAAATTTCAGGCTTTATAACTTGCCAATTACCTTCAGCTTGTTTAGTTACTGTTATAAAATCACTACCAAAAAACACTGATTTTACATTATTAATATGAAATAATGATTCTGCAAGTTTGCTTCTTCCTTTTACTTCAGCAAGCTCACTAAAAAATACCGGCTGATCACTACTTATTTCCTGCCCCGGGCAAAATGTTATTGCATCCGGATTTGGAGTATCTTCAGTTTGAATAAACATATTAAAGCACACTAATAAATTTGTTGATTATTATAAATTGATAGTACTACTTTTACAATATATTTGTATTTAGGCATTTTTGCATGGCTCTCAAAAGCCGTATATGTCATTCCTGCGGCAGCAGGAATCCAGTACTACCTATCCACGTCATTGCGAGAAGGCATTTATGCTGACGACGCAATCTCATGAAATTTAAGAGAGATTGCCACGTCGCTACGCTCTTCACAAGGCATTGTTGCAAGGACTGGTAAAGCACTCGGTGTCATCCCGTGGTTTGACCACGGGATGACAGAGGTGAAATTGATCCACACAACAACGCCTCCTCGCAATGACAATTATAAATATTTTGCTAGATTCCCGCTTTTAGCTAGGAATAACATAAGGCGGTAAATATCTAATTAGTATATAAGCCGGTATAAAACAAAATCCTGCTACAATAAAGAAATAAGTCCAGCCTAAATAAGTAGCTGCATAGCCTGAAATACTACCAAACAATATGTTACTAATATAAGCAATAGAAGTAATTAAAGCAATTTGGGTTATACAATATTTAGAACTACAGCATCTTAATTGGTAAGAAAAAAACGGCGACATAGTTAAGCCCTTGGTAAATTCTTGAAAAAAGACCGCTATATACAAACTTATAATATCTCGATTATAAAAATAGAGAAATAAAAAAGATAGACTAGATAAAGCATGATATATTAATGCTCTTTTAAGCAAATAAGGATATTCATATTTTCGGCACAAAAACCCACCTATAAAACCTCCAAGGATTGCAGCACAAATACCGAAAGCTTTATATCCAAGAGCTAAATCTTTCTTCGTATACCCAATATCGAGATAAAACATATTCGGCATAATTGACAGAAAATTATCTTGAAGACGATATAGAAGCATAAAACTAACAATTATTAGCCATTTAGGTTTCTTAACAAAATCATAAAAAGCATGCCAAAATCTATCAAAATCATTAATAATTATCTTATCTTTAAATTTAAGCGGATAGATTATAATTAATAGTAATGACGGTATACATAAAATTGCCATAGCACGATAAACATCTTGCCAGGATATGATAGTAGATAAATATAACGCTCCTGAACCTGCTATAAGTATACCTATTCTAAAGCCTGTAGTACAAGCTGCCTCACTTATGCCCCAATTTTTATTTGTAATCAGTAACATCTGTGATGATTGAAGTAACATATCATAAATGGACAAAAAAAATGCCACAGCTACTAAGCATAAAGCAAATGGTATAAAATGAGTGTTAGGGTTAAAATTTGTTAGAACATATACACAAAAAATACAACTAACCAAAGCAATAATTAAACAATATTTATATCCCCGCTTACTTAAAGGAGCAAAACTTACTTTTTCAAGCAAAGGACCCCATAAAAATTTAAATATATGAATAAACTTCACTAAACTAAAAAGCCCGATAGTGATTTTATCAAAACCGGATTCTCGAAGCCAAAAAGAAAGAGTTGAACCGATAAGTAAATAAATTAAACCTCCGGGAAAAGAAATTATTAATATAAAGAAAATATTAGATATATATTGAAATCGTGAAAAATTTAAACTTATGAATTTATCCTCCTTTAAAATATACGGATGTCATTCCTGCGAAGGCATTGCCCGCATGGATATCTAATCGTCATTGTGAGCAGTCATAAGGCTGCGTAGCAACCTCATGAGATAATACTAAACTCTTGAGATTGCTTTGTCAATTACTTACGTAATTTCCTCGCAATGATATAAACGACGTAAATCTAAACTACGATACTTTCTTTCTTTATATTACCGTAGCTGTTACCATCAAAGGTTCTTTTACGGCTACTATCAAAAGAATTAAACTTTTTACCGTCACCACCGGCTCTTTTACCGAATGATCTTTTACGATTATTTTTATCACTGCTAAACTCACTACGTGGCGTAGATTCTCCTTTATTTACTAGACGATCGATTGCACGCCATCTAATAACATCATCAGGAGAAATAAAAGACAACGCATGTCCGGTAGCTCCTGCTCTACCCGTTCTACCTATCCTATGTAAATAATCTTCAGGACACATAGGTAAATCATAATTAATAACATGCTGTGTATGAGGAATATCAAGCCCACGAGCCGCTAAATCAGTTGCTACCATTATTCTATGGCTTGACTTACGAAATGATAAAATTACTCTTTCACGTTGACACTGACTTAAATCACCGTGTATAGCTTCTGCTGTATGATTTTCATATTTCAACATTTTAGCTAATTGATCGGCAGAGCGTTTAGTCTTCACAAAAACAATGACTGATCCTTCCCTAGTACCAAGTTGTTTAGTTAATTCACTAAATTTTTCTTTATCAGAAACATGCATTGATTCCTGTTTTATTTCTGCAGCTGCTTTATTAGTAGCACCTACCATAATACGTACCGGATTGTTTAGATATTTTTGAGAAACAGCAATAATATGTTTTGGCATAGTAGCGGAAAACATTAAAACTTGTCTTTTTTCCGGTAAAAATTTATTTATTTCTTCTAATTGTTCTTTCATCCCCATATTAAGCATTCTATCCATTTCGTCAAGTACGGTTATGCCTATACGATCAATTTTTAGACTTCCCCTATTTAAGTGATCGATAATACGCCCCGGCGTACCGATAATCACTTTTTGATTCTTTTTTAATTGCATAAATTGTTTAGGCATCGGTTCACCGCCTATCAAAACTGCACTATTAATTTTATAGGATGTAGTTACTTTATTTAAAGTACTGTGTATTTGCGTTGCTAATTCTCTAGTCGGAACAAGAATTAAAGCAGTAGTTTTATTTTTAATAAATGAATCAATTAACGGCAATAAATAAGCAAGAGTTTTGCCTGAACCTGTTTGGCTAGAAGCGAGTATGTCCGATCCCGCCATTGCAACCGGAATCGATTGCTTTTGTATTTCAGTCGGCTCAGTTATATTCATTGTCTCGAGAGCAATAATTAATTCTTCAGATAAATTAAAATTTTTCATTATATAATCCAATATAGTTTTAAATCAAAATATGCACATTATTGATTAGACCTCTTAACATAACTCATTTCTTAAAGATATATGAGACGTCGACACTGCTCTCTCATCCTTACATACTTAACTATGCACGCTGCGTAGAGTAGCAGTTCTTATTCCCTTTATAAGATAAGTTATGCAAGAGGTCTATTGTATAAAAAATAAGTTATAGTAAATTAAAATAACGACTTATATAATTATCCTGAATCAAAAAATATGCTTAAGCTAGATTACAAAACACCAACTAAATATATAAAACGATAATGAATAATGAAACTATTTTAGAATCTTATTCAAGCCAGAATAATATTATTAGATTTAGGGCATGCTCATACCCTTTAGTAAAAATAATTTATTATACTTAAATTATATAGGTTATTATAAGACAAAAACAAAATATTTACTATTTTGATAAAGATGACTAGGCTACCCTAAATTATAAACAATTTTGGATAGCTGCTTTTGGTATTATAAATATATTTATTTAATTCTGAGGTTAACAGCATAGGCTTTTCCTTGCTTTTCTTCAAGATCAAAAATTACATCTTGTCCTTCTTCAAGGCTATGTAAACCTGCTGCGTCTACGGCTGATTTGTGTACAAACACATCTTTGCCGCCATTTTCCTGTTCAATAAATCCAAAATTCTTCGTAGAATTATACCACTTAACTTTACCTACTATATTTGTAGCCATAAAAACCTTTATTAGATAGAAATTACTTATTTGAACTTAACACATGCTTATAATAACTAAAACTTAAATTTTACTTTAAGCCTTACTTAAATATAAGAGCCGATAAAAATTCATTATGCAAAACTACCTTACCTTGCGGCATTTGTCAATAAACATGTCAATAACATGCAAGAGAAAGTATTACTTTCTGAAACTAATCTATCATATTATTACTATTTTGTCACTATTTAAGTTAATTATCTAATAAATTAATGAGTAAACTAACTATTTTAAAGGTGTTTAATAACTTTTTCATATCAGACTAATATATTAACGATAAAAGTACTTGCTTTTTTGTATTTTTTTTATTAACCTGTCCACTTAGCAAATGCAACCTTAATATCCACAACTGCCCGCGTGATGGAATGGTAGACATAACGGACTTAAAATCCGTGGGGCGTAAGCTCTTGCCGGTTCAAGTCCGGCCGCGGGTACCATTCACCATTTTTAGGCAAATACACCAATGTATCAAACGGCAAACGCAGCATAAAATCAAGCTTTTCAGATTTCAATATTAAGTTCCCAAATATTAAATTTACTAAAAGTCTTTTTTCGCTCACGCTGGAACTTTTAAATATCTTATAGGCACTTGAGGCTGTTGATATCAAGGAAACCTGCAGCAATAACCGAAATTAATGCGTAGCTGTGACCCTAATGTATTAATTCGCACCGCAACTAGATATTATGAGCGAAACTGATTTAGAGATTGCCGCAAAAAACTAATCACCAAGCCAATGCTATTTAATATGTTTGCTTTAGCTGAACATTTGCATAAGACAATTGTCGAAATCAAGCAAATTACAATAGACGAATAGCATCACTGCCTCGCTTATTTTAGACTAAAGAAATCTAGCAAACAGAATAGATTGAAAAGGCAATAAGTAAAAGCTTTTCAGCGTTTTTTACTTAATAATACATACGCTTTAATAAATGCTGTTTATTATATTGTGCTTCAGAATTTGTAGGATCAAGTTCAATTGCTTTATTATAAGACTCAAGAACTAAATTGTATTTACCTAGTAAATAGAAAAAGCCGTATTTTTGAGTAAGATAGATTTATTAAATATATAATTATGCCCCCCTATAAATTACTTCTCTCACATGATAATTAAACTCTATCATTAATATATAAGCTAATTTTAAAGAGTTAACATATAAAGAAGAAGAAATTTTAACCTCTTGAGTCTTATATTGATGAAGAGGAAGAAAAGAAATTAAAAGCTCAAAATGCAAGGAAAGAGCTTAAGTTAATACTAATAACTCTTGGAATAGTCTTGACTAGTTTTTTAACTTTCTGTTATTTCTTTTTTAACTATATAGAAGAAAAAGCAGCAGAATATAAACTACAGCAAGAAGCAGAAGCAAAAAAGTTAGATAAAGCTGAATGATGCAAGCTATAATATTTCAGCAATTCTCAAATAATCTTGAGGGGCAAGATTTTCAGCACGATAATTATCATTGATTTTCAATTGAGTTAATACTTCATGTATATTAGGTACAAGATTTTTCAGTGATGATTTGATCATTTTCCGTCGTCCTGCAAAAGCAAGCTTTGTTATTTGCTCAACTTTATTTATCAGAGCAATAGACGGCGGATTTTCTAAAGGTATTAGTTTAACTATCGCAGAATATACTTTAGGAGGTGGATAGAAAGCAGTTGGCGCTACGTCAAAGCACTTTTCCACTTTAGCTATTAGCTGACATATTACCGATAATCTGCCATATGCTTTAGTTGAGGGCATAGCACAAATACGTTCTACTACTTCCTTTTGTAACATTAGCGTCATACTAGTAATTAGCCGTGCTTCTTTCAGCCATCTAATCACTAACTCAGTACCTATATGATACGGTAAATTAGAGATTATAGTTACTTTATAGTCAATTGATTTGGACTCGCCTATATCGTTACTTATCGCTCTCCTATTAATTATAGGCTTCGCTTCTAGCTTCTTGTATGCAAATCCAACTGAATTGACTATATCATAGCTTAAATCGGTTAAATTTATTTTAAGAGCATCTTGTTTAATAATATTTAGATTAGGATAATATTCTTTAATCTCATTAAGGAGCGGGAGGCATCTCTCATCTGTTTCTATAACAGTTAAGGATTCAGGATTTTTCTGCAATATTGACCTAGTTAACCCTCCTGTGCCGGGCCCTATTTCTAATACTCGGCTATTTTCTGCCAGGTTACTTACACGTACGATTTTATTACATAGATTACTGTCAAAAATAAAATTTTGTCCGTGCTTTTTAAGAGGATTAACTTGATGTAAAGCTGTGTGTTTTGCAATTGAAGGGAGCATAGGGTATGTTATTCCCGTGAAAGCGGGAATCCAGTAAAACATATAAAAACTTGTTTTTATATGTTTATTTTTATCAAATATAATTCTGTATTAATAATCAAGGTTATTTTTCTGGATTCCCGCCTACGCGGGAATGACATAGAATAACACACACTAAGACGGCAGCATTATTTTTATAGCTGCTTTCTTACGCATATTTTCAAACATTTTTTGTGCTTTTTGCGAAATCTTTTTATTGGTTAGGAAATTTACTACATAATTATTTTCATCTTCATTAACATTTAAGATTTTTTTGCTGCACACTAATGTTATTTCAAATTTGTTATTTACTTCAAAAACATTACTTGCTTTATCAGGAGTTAAGTCCTTTATAATAGTTTGTTTTACGCCTTCTATCTTGCTAAGCTTATCGGTAATAATTTGCATAGTAGCAAAATTATCATAAAGCGATTTTTTAACATCCGCACATTTTTTTAGTCGATTTTTCAAATTATTCATCTGCGTAAACGCTTTATTGTCACCATCTTTAGATGTAAATACTTGCATTGAAATTTCTACGTCTTTTTGATCGCTAGATAAAATTGCGACATCTATTTCTTTATTACTTACTTGTACCGATCTTGATAGACTTGATAAAATATTCATTTTAATCAACTCGGATTTAATTTGGGAAATAAAACTATCAGGATTAACCGATCTGCTTTTTAGATACTGAAGAAGAGAACCGTGAGGCATTTTATTACGATCTTCAATAGACTTAATAGCGTTATCTATCTCTTCTTGCGAAATTTCCCTATCTCCTGCATATTGAAAAAGCAAAGATTCGTCAATTAAGCTCTTGAGTGCTAAGTCACTTAGCTGCTTATCTTGAGCAGGCGTTAGACTTTCAACATTATTTAGTGCCATAATCATTTTTTTTCTAGCACGGAACTCATTAAGAGTAATAGGTTCATCATTTACGGATGCTACTATATTCGGTAATGATGCTTGTGCTACATTAAAAGTAAAAAAAACGGTAATGATTAATAATAATCTTCTCATGTGATACTCTGAATAAGTGACCAGTAAGTAGACGAAGTTTTATTTGGAAAAGAGCAAGGAGTCTATAAGTCAAGGAGCGGAGCGTACATTTAGTACGTGAGCACCGCAGAACTTATAAGACGACGTAGCCAATTTTTCAAATAAAACGAGTATACTCACATGTTTAAAACTTTTAAACCGATAGAAATAGTCGGCGAAGAGGTAGTCTTTTTGATTCCTCTACTTTCATCGGCTAGATAATCGGAATAAATCTTTGCAGTAATTCTAACACAATCTTTAGCATATGTCATCCTAATAGTTCGAGTAAGTAAATTTGGAGATCGTCTGGAGAGATCAATGCGTGCACCAAAGCCTATAGTCCAATTTTCCGCTAGCTGATAATTTATGTCTCCATAAAATTGTCGTACTCTATTATTTGAAACCTTTATACTTTCTACGGAATAATATTTGTTAAGATTGGTAAGCTGAATAAAACTACCTAGAAAGTTAATCTTATCATAGTTAAAATTTCCTCCCACTTCATCTCTAATAGGTCTGAAATATCTATCTTTCCGAAAGCTATAAAACACTTCTAAATTATTAGAAAGATTACCTAGTATCTGCCCTACATTTTCCGTATCATCAGCCGGCAAATCTATACTATATCTTGTATTACGGGAGTGTCCTAAAAATAATTTTAAATAATTTTCTTCTTTAGCAATACTAGTATTTAAGCCGTAACTTAATCTATTACCGAAATCATGGCAATCAATACCGCTATAACGGTTGGATAAAAAGATATTTTGTTCGGATAATTCATATTTAGCAGGATCAATTATAACAAATTTTTTATCTTTCTTAGATAGTTTACGTCCCATAGTAAAAGAAACTACCGGCTCAATAAGTAAATTTATCGTTTTTGTTATATTGCCTACTAACGGATAACGCCATAAAGTTTGCAATTCCGGTATATTCCTTTGAAATGATTTACTTTCTCTCGGCTTATCTACATAAGCCCGTTTAGCAAGATAAAAATCGCCCCTATCTTTAGCAGCAAAATCAAAAATTTGTCCTGAAGCAGTCAACACATTATGCATAAAGGATAGTTGCAAAGAGGTTCTAGCAACTTGTTTTCCTATTCTTTCTTTGTACATTAACGTATTATTTTCAACAACGATATGGCTGTTGTCATTATCATTCAAATTTATCACGTTTTTTGTATTGATTTTTGGTAATACTAGAGGATCGGTATATTTACGATCATTACTACCTAAGCCTTGAAAACTTAATCCTTCTGCCGAAAAATAATCAGCCTCATGAATTTTATTTAAGAATATTTTAGAAGTTAAATATGAAGCGTAGTTATTATAATAATTTCTTAAATAAGCTTTATCCGATGTACGCTCCACCCTGAAACCGTAATCATAAACTTTATCGGTACTAATAAAATTACCGCTTGCTATATAATGATAAGAAGAAACTTTTTTATTTTTCACTACACTTCCGTCTTTTTCTAGAAAATACGGTAATTTACCGTAACTAACTTGAAAATTCATATTATCGGTATCATTCAGGCGATAACGTGCTTCTAGCTCATAAGTTTGATATTTACTAAAAATTCTTGGAGTGAGAGTAAAATCCATATTAGGTTTTGCACGTAGATATAGGGGGATGCCAAATCCTTTATTTTTGACGTCAGGTACCAATAATCCGGAAGTTGCAGGGGCCGTAGGAGTCGGATGAAAAAAATACGGTAAGTAAAAAATCGGTACACCGTATACTTCAAAAAACACGTTTTTATAAACTACTCTATGCTCTGCGGAATGAATATAAGTATCCTTAGCAGCAATTTGCCAAATAGGGTTTCTATTACAAGTAACATCACAAGGGGTAAACTCGGCATGGTGCAGCTTAAGATTATTTTCATTTATTCTTTCGGCAAGTTTAGCAATTAAAAGATTATTATCACCGGAAAGCAAAATGAATTCCGATATGATACCTTTTTTAAATTCATCTTTTAAAACCGCTTTGTCTCCCTCTATTATCCGATTTTGTTTATCCTTAATTCGGATATTACCTTCTGCCCATAAAATATCGTTTTCTATATCATAAAGTAAATTATCTGCCGTTAATAAATACTCATCCGTGATAATTCTTATATTACCTTTAGCATATATCAAATCCTGATTTTCATTATACTCTACGAAGTCAGCTATAATATTGCTTATTTTAATATTTTGACCATTCTTAGAAAGAGCGGCAAAACTTACCAAAGAAAATATTATGATAATAAGCAAACATATTATTCGCAGTAGCATTTATATTAATAAATATATTTTAATAGTAAAAAATAATAGCAAGCTATTAGCAATATATCAAATAATAAAAAATTTTGCTTGCTCTTTTGTAGTGCAAGGTTATTCTATGGAGATGATACATTGCGAGGAGATGCATAGCATCGACGTGGCAATCTCATGAAGTAGGATAAACTCCTGAGATTGCTTCGTCAAAACTTATAGTTTCTCCTCGTAATGACGAATAATGTGCTACCCTCAGCGCAAAAAACCAAGTACTAATAAAATGCTAGACAATTTCATTGCGCATCAAGCAACCAAAGAGTTTTCAGTTAGTGAGATTTCTAATAAAATCAAAGAGCTATTAGAAAATAATTTTGGCTATATTAAGGTAAAAGGCGAAATTTCAGGCTTAAAAATAGCAAACTCAGGTCATGCTTATTTTAACTTAAAAGAAAATACCGCCATTTTAGCCTGTACTTGCTGGCGTCCTATTCTTGCTAAAATCAAATTTCCTTTAAATGACGGCATGGAAGTAGTAATTAGCGGTAAACTCTCAAGTTATGCAGGTAATTCACGTTATCAATTATCGGTAGATAATTTGCAACCCGCAGGACTTGGAGCTATGCTGCAAATTCTAAATGAGCGTAAAGCAAGGCTCGAGAAAGAAGGCTTATTTAATAAAATACGTATTCCTATACCCTTTTTACCTGATAAAATAGGCGTTATCACTTCAATAACCGGTGCTGTTATTAAAGATATTATTCATCGTATTCGCGAACGTTTTCCGACTCGGGTAATAATATGGCCGGTTAGCGTACAAGGCGAAAATTCCAGCAATGAAATTGCTGAAGCAATTGAAGGATTTAACAATTTAGAAGAGGTAAATAAACCACGTGTTATAATCGTTGCTAGAGGTGGCGGTTCTATAGAAGATCTTTGGTCATTTAACGATGAGATATTAGTACGTGCTGCTTATAACTCAAAAATTCCTATTATTTCCGCGGTAGGTCATGAAGTGGATTATACTTTAATAGATTTAGCAGCCGATAAAAGAGCTCCAACACCGACTGCTGCCGCAGAATTTGCTGTACCGGTACGATCTATTTTAAATAATACGCTACAATCTTATGAAAAAATATTATTGAATAATATTAGCCGGTTAATTAAATATCACGAACAAAATATAGTAAATTACGATAAAATACACAGATATCTCTCTCACTATATAAATAATAGGCAGCAATTACTGGACGAAACCGGTTTTAATTTACTAGATGCTTTACCATGCTTTATTGCACTACAAGAAACAAAGATTAAATCTTTTTCTAAAGAAAGAGTTAACCCTGCTAAAATAATCAATTACAAAACATTAGAATTAACACATCAAACAGCTTATCTATCAAAATCGGCAAATAATACTTTGAAAAACTTTGAGTATAAATTAGAATTAAATAGTACGTTACTTGCAAGCCTTGATTATCACAACGTATTAAAACGAGGTTTTGCTATAGTTAAAGGAGAAACGGGTAATTTTTTATCTTCTAAAATTACTGCTGCGAATGAAAAAATTTTTAATATTAAATTTTCTGACGGTGAAATTAAAGTAGTTCGTGATTAAAGGCTTTGGTTTTTAACGTTATTGCGAGCAGCCGTAGGCTGCGTGGCAATCTCATGAAATAATGATAAGCTCCTTAGATTGCTTCGTCGCATTACTGCGTAATTCTTCTCGCAATGACGATAAAATATTGCTACGGGATGACATTTTAATTCTAAAAAAATACAGACCATGCAAATTTTAAAGCTTTTTATTTTTATACTTCTCATTTCTAAAAATTTGTATGCTTTAAGCATAGGCATGAACGAACAACAAGCAATTTTAGAATGCGAAGGGACAGCTGATAAAAAAACTTTGATAAATGCATGGTATGTAAATGAGCCTTATCAATACTTAATTGCTGCTTTAAACGGTCATACTACCGTTTCCGGTATGGATATAGAATTAATTAACGCTATTGCTGCAAAAATAGGTATCAATATTGAGTACAATCAAGATAGCTGATATCAAGATCAATTAGATACTCAAAGCGGCAATGCCGACATGACAGCAGGAGCTACTTATACTACTGAGAAGAGTTGCAATGGTTATTATTCACAAAATTGAGCCTCTAAGTTTTTGGGGACCGTTTTTTGCTTTCATTACAGCTAATTGCGGTGCAATATTACGAGATTTTATTATGAAAGAAAATTCAATTCAGAGGATACTAAGAAGAGTTAGTATTGAAATCACTGTATTATGGGGTATAGCTTTTAGCGTATTATTAGATATGTACAGTAGTAATCCAAATTATCATACAATAAAATATTTAATGAGTATAGTAATTTCCGGAGCATTTATTACTAGCCTCTTAGTTTATCATTTTGGTTGTCTTGAGTGGCGATTCCGTAATGAAAAATTAGAAGATATAGAAAAACAAACATGAAGATAGCTACTTGGAATATTAATTCCATAAAAACAAGACTTAATTTATTGCGTAATTTTTTATCTAAAGAAAATCCGGATATTTTATTATTGCAAGAAATAAAATGCGAAACCGCAAAATTTCCTTTTGATGCATTATCCGATCTACCTTATAATGCTTATGTTCACGGACAAAAATCATATAACGGCGTTGCTATAATTTCAAAATTTCCTGCCGATGAAATAATTAAGGATTTTCCGAATAATTACTGCAGTGCTCAAGCAAGATTCTTAGAAATAAAATTATCATTACCTATAGGGTTTTGTAATATAATCTCACTCTATGCTCCTAACGGTTCATTTATCGGTAGCGATAAATTTGTAGCAAAACTAGCATTTTATGATAATTTTATCAATTATCTATCAACTAAAAAATCTTTTGACGAAAAAACTATCATAGGCGGTGATTTCAATATTGCACCGTTCGATATAGATGTATATTCACCTAAGTTACTAGCTGAAACTACTTGTTTTACTGAGATTGAACAAAAAAAATTACGCACTATTCTAAATTCCGGATTTGAGGATTTGTACAGATTAATGCATCCGAGTAAACAAGAATTTTCATGGTGGGATTATAGAGCCGGATGTTTTGAACAAAATAAAGGTATGAGGATTGATATGATTCTTGGTTGTAATAATACTATTGACTATTTAGAAAATTGCTATATGGATTATAATTTAAGGACTCAAGAAAAACCTTCAGATCATATACCGGTAATTGCGAGTTTTAAGGGATAGTCAATGTGGAATGTTGCTATCTTAGGATGCTGTATGTCATTCCCGCGTAGGCAGGAGTCCAAAAAAATAGCTTTAATATTGATATAGGAGTTACATAATTTGATAAAATAACCATATAAAAACAAGTTTTTATATGATTTTAATGGATTCCCGCCTACGCGGGAATGACATAGACCACTTTTTAAAAACAAATATATGTCTCCAAAATTCATGACATTTTACGAAAAATATATGACGATTGTCGGTACAATCGGCAATTTTATGTTTTATGTACAGGCTCATAAGATTTTCACCTGCCAATCTTCGGCTTCTGTTTCTATGCCTGCCTTTACTATAAGTGCTATTGCTCTTTGTAGTTGGCTTATATACGGCATATTAATAAAAAATACACCTATTATAATAGCAAATATAGTAGGTTTTATCGGGGCATTATTAGTTCTCTCAACCATAATAATATATTAATAATGACTAAAAAAATCATTACTTTAGTTGGTCGTCCGAATGTAGGCAAATCAACGCTTTTCAATAGATTAAGCATACGTAAAAAAGCTATCGTTCACGATTTACCAGGCGTCACTAGAGATAGAAAATATACAGACGGCAAAATCGGCTCTTTTGAATTTTTGTTAATTGATACCCCAGGACTTGACGAGAATCCTAATAGTATGGGAGAAAGGTTAATGGAGCAGACTACTAAAGCAATTTTAGAGGCAGATTTAATTTGCTTTATGGTTGACGGTAGAAGCGGAATATTACCTGATGATAAGCTACTTAGTAGTTTTGTTAGAAAATATAATAAGCCTGCTATATTGTTAGTTAACAAATGCGAGAAAGCTTTTGATTTTGATAAAGAGTACTACAAATTAGGGTTTGATAGTATGATAGCTATCTCTGCCGAGCATGGCACAGGCTTAATTGATTTATATGACGAAATTATTACCAAGTTACCTGAAGAAGAATCAATCGAGACAACTATAGCCGATCCAATTAAAGGAGATTGTTTGCAGATAGTAGTTAGTGGCAGACCTAACGCCGGAAAATCTACTTTTATAAACGCTCTTATTAATGATGAAAGATTATTAACCGGTCCTGAAGCCGGCATTACTCGTGAATCAATTGAAATTGATTGGCAATATAAAAATAATCATATTAAATTGATTGATACGGCAGGACTCCGCAAGAAATCTACTATTACAGAGTCTTTAGAAAAATTATCGGCATCGGATACTATTAACAGTATTAAATTTGCTAATACCGTAATCTTAATGATTGATGCTTTAGCTCCTTTAAAACAGCAAGATTTAAATATTGCAAGCCATGTGGTAAATGAAGGAAGAAGTATAGTTATAGTAGTGAATAAATGGGATTTAGTTAAAGAATCCGAAAAAGAAGCATTTCAGGAAGAATTTTATTATCAGATAAATACTCATCTGCCTCAGGTTAAAGGTATCCCCGTTCTATTCATTTCAGCAATAAATAAACAAAATATTGAACAAGTGCTAGATGCTTGTCTTAAAATTTATAAAATTTGGAATAAGAAAATAACTACTAGCAAATTAAATGAATGGCTTAATTTTACTACGGAAGCACATCCGCTGCCTTTACAAAAAGGCGGCAGAAGAGTGCGTGTAAAATATATGACTCAAACAAAAACCCGCCCCCCTACTTTCAAGCTATTCTCCAATAATCCGGAAAAAATTACCGATAGCTATACTAGGTATTTAGTAAACAATATGCGTGAGGCTTTTGACATGCCGGGCGTTCCTATTAGATTCACTTACGTAAAAACTAAAAACCCGTATGTGTAGTTTAAAATTAATTAATAACAGTTTAGTTATTAGCACTGAAAAATCTGAATTAGATCTATTACTAGATAATATTACTGATTCTAATTGTCATCATGAATTATTAAGTAATGATAAGACTAAAGGTAATGAAATATGGTAACTTATATACTTTAACCAAGCTGTAAATTAGATAAGTTCGCTATTCCAACTACACTTATTTTTTCTGTTTTTTTATATGTATTATTCCCGGCGGTAACAATATATAAATGTTCTAACTGCAAATCGGCAAGAACGGTATGCATTGATTTAGTAATACTAGGAGCATCAGCATTTTTTACTTCAAAGCCGTATTTCTTACCATTCTTAATAATTAATAAATCTAATTCTACTCCTGTTTGCGTTCGCCAAAAAAAATACTCTGCATCCGTTTTAAATTTACGTATTAACTCCTCTATTACAAACCCTTCAAATGAAAGACTGCGTTTTGGATGAACATACCAATCATGTTCGTGAATCCCTAATAAGGCATGTAGTATTCCACTATCTCGTATATAGACTTTCGGTGCTTTTACTTGACGTTTTGAGATATTTTCATACCAAGGTTTTAATAACCGAATCATAAAAGTTTGCTCTAATATTTCAGTATAACGTTTGATAGTCATATCCGTTAAACCGAGCGACCTTCCAAGCTCGCTATAATTTAATAATTGCCCATGATTATGAGCAAGCATCATCCATCATAACTGCCTCATTACATGTGCATTAAGAGATATTTCCTAAACTAGGCAAATCACGCTCGATAAAACTAGTGATGTAGCTATTACACCATCTAAGACTTTGGACATAATTTTTTGCTAAATATAATTTAGGAAAACCACCTCTTAACCATAACTCCCTAAAATCATTTATCTCTATTAAATTGAACGGAGTAAGCTCCGTATATTCAATACGGCCGGCTAATGATTCTGAAGATTGTTGCAATAATTCTCCAGAAGCACTACCTAATATTAAAAATTTTTTGTTTGAATAGTCATCAAGAACTCTTAAATAAGGAAAAATTTCAGGTTGTCTTTGAATTTCATCAATTACTATTAAACCGTTTAAAGGCTCAAGAGTTGTTTTAAGATTCTTAAATTGATCTAAGTGAGCGGATCCTCAAGGTCAAAAAAGTAGCTCTTTTCATCTTCTTTAAGCTGTTTAATATAAGCGTGAGCTAAGGTAGTTTTACCACATTGCCTTGGACCGAGAATGGCACAAATAGGGAATATTTCAAGGACACCTGTGATATGTGTTAAATAATAATTTCTTTCTATCAGCCTTGTAATTTCATAATGACACTTTGAATTTACAATATAATTTTAATCAAATAATAGCAAGATGTTTCTAGGTCCTGTGCACTTTTGATTAATGATTATAATTATGAGATATTTTTAAGCGAAAATTAATAAGATTTTTGAAGGAATAGTTATGCATATTTCAAAAAAATTTGATAATTTCCAGCTAAAAAGAGCCATAATTATAATCATTAATCAAAAGTGCACAGGACTTAGGCTCCTCTACCGGATTTTCCTATCTCTCTTTGTCTTTCTTCTAACATCTTACTTGTATGCGGTCCTACCACTTCTTTATCTTTACTAAATTTACTTTTTCCTAAATTCACTATAGTTTCTGCTACTACTCCTAGCACTTTTGGATCTGATAATAATTTTAACACCAGCAATATAATTTTACCGTATTCATGTTTGCTAAATTTATCGGCAATTTGAATTAATTCAGGTACATGTCTACCGGCTATCTTTACTAATTTTTCACCGTCTAATTTTAATTTTTGACCCTTAGGTGTTTTATTTTAAAACTCATCTACAACCGATCCTAAACTACTTGCATGTTTTGTTAATAGTTCAGGAAGGTCTTTTTCAATTATTTTGCTTATTTCCGGATTATGGTTTTTAATTTATATCAAAGGACTAATCAATTCCTTTACCTCTTTTACCTTTTCTTCTTTTGATTTCTCTTCCTTTGGAAGTGGCTTAATTAACTGAAATTTTTGTATTATATCAGCAACTTTATCGCTATCGGAAAGAGCGAGGCTTGCAAGTTTAGTAATTGACGGCAGAGCATCTTTTAAAAAAGGCGTAGATGCATCTAATGCCTTATGTATAAACTCCGGATCTTTCCCTTGTGATTCTATTCTTTCCGTTACTTTAGGATGTTTTAAAACATCTAATATATCCTGTTTATTACTATCTAAATATCGCGGTAATTCTTTTTCTAAAACAGGAGATAAATTATCAATAATTTTTTTGGCATTTTCAACTAACTCTACTATTTGAGGTTTTTTGCCTTTTAATAACTCTTTTTTAGTTTCAGTACCTAACCCTTCCATATTTAGGTTAATTTTAGTCCAACGCTGATTTTCTTTAAGCTGACTATAAGCTTTTATAGCTGAAGAAATACTTTCAATTAATTTTTCGCTAGAATTTACAAGTAGTGCTACTGTATTGGCAATTAATTCAGATTTAGCGATTTTTTGTGCTTTATTATTTATTATATTTTCCGTAATTTGAACTAACCCCTTTTGATTATCAGGATTTTTTAAATTTTTTAAAATTGTACTAAATCGTGATTAAGAAGGGGTTTTACTTTGTCTGAAATAATAATGTCATGTATATTTTTAATATAGCACCTTGAGATGACGCGTTTTTTTGTTTAATATTCTTATATATTTCTTGTACTTTTGGGTTTAAATCGCTTTCTAGTGCTTTAGATATTAAATCTACTCCTAGTGTAGATAATTCTCTGATAAATTTAGGACTTATTTTGTCTAATACATTTATTTTTTCTGTTTCGGAAGTTTGAAAGTTTTTTGTTATTTTGCTAAGCCTCTTATTTAAAATAGGCGTGAGAAGATATGGGATAACTTTAGACTGTAAAAGAGTTTCTTTTGAACTATTGGATATAGTTTCGGAATGTAAAACAGAAGCACATTTTTTTATAAGCGATTCTGCATCTGCTATCATCTTGCAACCAGCTTCAATAGAACCTACACTAGTGATAGCACTTCTCGCTTTTCTAAGGTTATTAAGCTCCAATGCAAGATCAGGTAAAACTTGAGAAGCCTCCCAGGTAAACTGTAATGCACTAGGAACATTCCCGACTGCTTGGATAACACTTTGTATTATACCTAAATTATCTTTATTAAGATCTAGATATCGTTTATTTAACTCATCATATTTTTTGTTACCTGTTTCAGCTCCAAGAGCTAAATATCCAACTTGAACCCACGAAAGGTTTTTATATTCTTCATCAAACTGTTGCCTTATATTATCAATGGATTCCTGCTCTTGCTCTTGGCTTTTAGACATTTAAATACCTTTATATAATTTAAAGGTTTATAAAATTTTACTTTTTAATTTTTGTTAATTTTAAAAGTCATGGTCATCTTGCAATGGTTTTTTACTATAATTTTTCATTTACCGGTAAATCCATACTAACCTCTCCACACAATAAAACGATATTCTCCATTACCTGAGGATCTATATCCGGGTTGTTATACTCTTTATTTTTCTGAATCCAGTTGTAATAGTAAGGGTCAGGCCATAATTCCATGATTTTCGGTAAAGATTTTTGCTGTATAGTACCAACATTATACTCGCGTTTTAAAACTTCAGCCGGCATTCACCCCGATAAAATATATTTCCGAGAAATGCAAAATCGATTTAATATTATTATCGGGATCTATATGGATTTATAATATTCACGTTGTACATCATTAAGCAATTTCGCTACTATAAGTGGTTTATCTAGATGCTTTTCTATACTTACTAAAGCTATATTTTCTAAGTTTTCGGGGCATTGAACAATTTTATCTAAAGCCGTTAATTTTTCAAACTTTTCCTCTCCTATTGTTTCTTTCAGGTCTCTTTTATATTTTTGTTCTTTATCTGAAGGAAATACTAATTTATCATTTTTACAATCAACCACAAAAGGAGTAGTAATAGGATATTTAATAAATAAATCTTTTAGTTTCATAATAATAAATTTCTTAATATATAAGGCTATAATATTAATAATTTTTTATATGTCAAATAATATCCTCTAGACTATCTAGGTTATGCTTTACCAATCGTAACAACTTCGCTTCAGGGCTTAGATTTTTCACGGCCCATTTTTTAATCCAAGGTTCGGCGAGCTGCCACATATTAACATTACCGTCTAACTGTCTGCCTATCCCTTCCACCATTATTAAAGTCTTTTGTAATAACAACAACTCCGGTTGTACTTCCATACCGAAATCTTCCGTGATTTTAAATAAATGTGCAAACAGCTTACCTATGGAAATATTTTTTATGGGTGTCCCTACTATAGGCTCGGTAACTGCTCTACAACTTTGAGCAAATAAATCTAAATCGGTATTTGATGGGATGTAGCCGGCTCTTAAATGTACTTTAGCAACTAATTTATAATCACGCCTTAAAAAGCCAAATAGACTTTCGGCAACGGCTAAACGATCTTTTTCTTTAAGTCTGCCCATAATACCGAAATCAAGTAAAATTATCTTACCTTGCTTATTCACTAAAATATTCCCTGCATGTAAATCAGCATGAAAAAATCCGTCTCTATAGGCTTGATTAAAAAACATTACGGCAAAATCCTGAGATATTTTTGCAGGCTCTAACCCCATTTCCTTTAGTAGCAAAGTATCATATATAGAAGTGCCGTCTAACCACTCGGTGGTTAGTATATTTTCTGATGTTAAATCCCAATATATTTTAGGGATTATCACGTTAATATCATTTCGCATATTATCCGTAAGCTCAGAAGCTGCTGCCGCCTCTAAACGTAAATCAAGCTCAAATTTCATAGTTTCATGAAATTTATCGACTACTTTAATCGGTTTTAGCCTTTTTGCTTTAGAAAATTTTGAGATAATTTTTGCAAGAAAATATAGCAGCTTAATATCTCTGTTATATTTTTTATGAATACCCGGACGCAAAATTTTTACCGCAACATATTCACCGGTTATAAGTTGTGCTTTATGTACCTGCGAAATTGATGCGGCAGCGATAGGGGTATCGTCGAGGTGTAAGAAAGGGAGGGCGTCATGGCTCACAGTCGTAGACTGCGTGGCAATCTTTTGTTTGCTTGCTGAGATTGCTTCGTCGACATAAATGTCTCCTCGCAATGACGTTATCAACCTTCTAGCCACCCCACCATCAAACGGAGGTAGCTTATCTTGCAGTAACCTTAAATAACCTGCTATCTCTACTCCTACTAAATCGGCTCTTGTCGAAAGAGTTTGTCCGAATTTTATATAAATAGGTCCAAGATCACTTAAACAATCTATTAAGCGTTTGCCGTAATCTTCCCGTGATTTTTTTATTAACGAGACCGGAGCAAAAAATAAGGCTAATATATAACCGATAAACCTGAAATATTTAGGACTTCTTGAATCAATTAAGATTTGCTTTTTACTGATGATATGAAAAATACGTATTAAATTAAAAAAATTACTTATCATCTATTATATACTCCGAAGTAAAATAAAGAGTAGTATACGAAGATCAACTTCAAAAAGAGCAAGGAGTTCACAAGTTGAGGAGCGGAGCGTATACTTAATACGTGAGTACCGCAGATCTTGTAGAACGACGTAGCCAATTTTTGAAGTTCATCGAGTATACGCACTGTGGATAGCAACTATTCCGCCACTTAGATTTTTATAACCAACTTCCTCAAAACCGGCGTCTTTAATCATTATTCTAAACTCGTCTTGTGAGGGGAACAAATCTATACTTTCGACCAAATATTCATATGCCTCTTTATTACCCGCTATCATTTGACCAATACTCGGTATAATATTAAATGAGTAGAATTTATAGAAATCTTTTATGTATCCTTCCTTTACTTTTGAAAACTCAAGACATATAAACTTGCCCATTGGTTTTAAAACCCTACATGCTTCCTTTAAAGCCTTATTTATATCAGGTACGTTTCTAATACCGAATGCTATAGTATAATAATCAAAACTATCATCTGGAAACGGTAGTTCTTCAGCACTTGCTACAGTAAATTTAAGATTTTGAAATAAATTCAGATCTATTGCTTTTTTCTTAGCTTGCTTTAACATTTCTTCATTAATATCACTTAAAGTTAAAGAGATATTATTAACTCTATCTCTTGCTTTTTTAGCAAGTTTTAAAGCAATATCACCGCTACCGCTAGCAACATCTAATATATGAGAGTTAAGATTTGGAATTTGCCTAATAAATTCATCTTTCCATAAGCGATGTAATCCCAAACTCATTAAGTCATTCATTAAATCATACTTATCAGCGACATTAGAAAAAATGTTATTTACTAAACCTTGTTTTTTAGTGTAGTCTACTTTTTTAAAGCCAAAATTTGTTTGGTTCATAGTTTTTTATTATAAATATTAGTATCAAATGCCGGAACTTCCTGAAGTAGAAACTCTTAAAAACTCTCTAAAAGATAAGCTAATCGGGCTTATTATAGAAAATGTAGAGTTAAAAAGAGATAATTTACGTTATAAGCTATCCCCGCTTTTAGCTACAGAAATCTTAAATACTAATATACTGGATGTTAGGCGTCGTGCAAAATATTTAATTATAGATTTTAATAATGATTATTCTTTAATAGTTCATCTAGGCATGAGCGGTATATTTACTCTGCAATCTGCTAATTATAAAACTCAAAAACACGATCATGTGATTTTTGATTTAAGTAACGGCGAAAAGTTAATTTTCAACGATACTAGACGATTCGGTATGATTTATAGTTTTAAGACTGATCTCTTAGAAAAAGAATTTTTTAATGATTTAGGCATAGAGCCTTTTTCTGATTTATTAACGTTAGAATATCTAAAAGATAAGCTACAAACTAAAAAAATACCGATAAAAAACTTGATTATGGATAATAGAGTTATAGTCGGAGTCGGTAATATCTATGCTTCCGAAAGTCTTCATTTAGCTAGAATTCATCCGGATAAATCAGGTAGCGATTTAAGGGATGATGAAATAGAAAATTTAATTAAATCGATTAGAGATGTGTTAACTAAAGCTATAACTGCCGGCGGTACTACTCTTAAAGATTTTGTAAATGGCGATAACAAACCTGGTTATTTTACTCAGCAACTTACGGTTTACGGTAGAGAGGGACAAAGTTGTTTAAGCTGCTCTAGCACTATTATCAAGACAAAGCATTCAGGCAGAAGTACTTTTTATTGTAAAACTTGCCAATATAGTTAATTCACTTGACATATTTTTTAAAACTATTTATAAAACTCTTTATTATTTTATTTAATTAATAGCTGTAAAATATATGAAAGTAGACTCCTTGCACAACCTATCTTATAAAGAGGAATTTGCAGGAGACACGAAACGCAGCACCACAGCGTACAAAAAGGTACGTGAGAATGCGGGTATTGGAGCGACGTACATCGCAGATACTTCAAAAGTTGGCAGTCAAATAAGTGATGAGCCTGCACAGCGTATAAAAATACGTGAGCACAGGCAAATCCCCAAATTTAACGTACCAAATCTTGAAGTATCAAAGGTATACAAATTACCTTTAGAAGGAGGTTATGCAAGGAGTCTAATAAAACCGGTGATTATGGCAGGAGGTAACGGTAAAAGACTATGGCCTTTGTCATCTAAGGATAAACCGAAACAGTTAAAAAAAATATTGAGTGATCTAACTTTACTTCAGCAAACATTAAACCGAAATAAATTTTTAGGACAACCTACTATTATTACTTCCAAAAAATATGAATCAATCACTAAAGAACAAGCAGCAGAAATAGATGTAGAAATAGCATTAATTACCGAGCCTTTACAAAAAAATACTACCGTTTGTGCCATTATTACGGCATTATCGGCTAAAGCACAAGGATTTGATATTGTAGTGTTACTACCTTCAGACCATCATATAGCGGATGATATAAATTATCTTAATACTATAAATAAAGCTTTACATTATGTTAATGAATTCGGCATTTGCACTATAGGTATTCCTATAAATGTTATAAGTGCCGAGTATGGCTATATAAACACAGGATTATCAATTGCAGAAAATGTTTATCTAGTTGATCATTTCATTGAAAAACCTATATTAGAGCAAGCAAACAAACATTTTCAAAGTAATGAATATTTTTGGAATTCAGGAATTTGTGTATACGATGTTAACTTCTTCTTAAACTTAGCAATGAACCTTCAACCTAATTTATTCTGTATTGCAGAAAAAGCATTTAATACTGCCGTAAAAAATGAGAATAGTTTGGCAATAGACAATAAGGCTTATAATGAAATCGCAGCAATTGCTATAGACAATGCCATAATGGAATATATTTCGGGAATGGTCATGATAAAAGCCGATTTTGCTTGGAACGATCTTGGTATTTGGCATTCCTTATTACAGGTAAAACACCGGAATATAAACGACAATTATTGCGAGGGAAACGTAGTAACAAGCAATACTACAAACTCTTTCATTAGTTCTAATAATAAATTAACTACCGTAGTAGGTCTTAACAATGTCATAATTATCGATACTATGAAGGGTCTTTTGGTTGCCGATCAATCAAAATGAATGATCTAGAGAAAGCTAAAATCCTATTTACTGCTCTTTTTAACAGAAAATCTGATTCATCACCGAATTATGAAATATATGAAAAAGCTTTTCTAAATAATATTTTATCTTCTGAAGAAATAAAATTAGAAACTATGGAGGGAAATAACAAAGCTTGTTATATTCTTGCTAAAACTTACAAAATAATTAATCGTAACCCCCAAGATGAATATAACTCTATGTTATTAACATTAATTGAAAGTAAATTAGGAAATACAGAATGTACACAGCTTGTTTATTCATATCCTATAAAATATACAAGCTTTGAATCTACTGTTAACAATTTTATTCAAGACTATATAGGACAGCTTAATATCACTTTTGATGATGCTATATTATCAGCTGCTTACTCCGATACTTTAAATACTTCAATGTTAGAAGACTCAAATTATTATTTATAACCTTGGTTGAACACCGCTAATATTTAAGGCTATTGACATAGCGTTATTGCTTATATATCCTATTTTTATGAGTTTAAACCTCATCATTCAAATATAGCTAATCTTATAAACTTCAAAAATCTGTAAGTTATAGGAACAACTTAGTAATAAAGCGGTTCATTTTAGTTGAGTTACAACATGGAAAATACTACAGAAAAACAAGTAATAATATCTGAAGTCAAAAATGATAAAGACATAGATGAAGAAGAAAAAAGGTTAAAAGCAGAAGATTCACGAAAGCAACTTAAAGCAATACTGATAACATTTGGTATTATTTTGACCAGTTTTTTAACTTTTACTTATTTCTTTTTTAATTACATAGAAGAAAAAGCGAAAGAATACAAACAACAGCAACAACAAGAAATTCAAAAAACTAATAAGAATTAAATATTAGATTACTACACTTCTCCTTTAATTATGATCTTGTTGTATGGCTGCGATATCATTCCAGCAAGGCATTGTTGCGTGGATACCACCCCGTCATTGCGAGCGACTGCAAGGAGCGTAACAATCCAGAAAAAATAACAAAAAAATACTGCAAATCAGCATTTTTTACTGAATTGCTGCGTCAATTACTTACGTAATTTCCTCGCAATGACGGAAAAAACAATCCACGCAGGCAATGCCCGCTCGTAATGATTATTTTTATACTGCCTTAAGTTTAGATTGCTTGAAATTAGTTTTATCAAAATCATAGATAAAATCTTTGATAATAGGCACTATAAACTGTTTAAATTTACTTCCGCTAAATACCCCGTAATGCCCTGCCCCTTTTTGTAAATGGCATCTTTGCATTGATTCAGGTATATTTGAACAAAGTTTTAAAGCAGCTTTTGTTTGCCCTACCACTGCAATATCATCTCATTCCCCTTCAATACCGAGTAAAGCACATTTAGTAATATGTTTTAAATCGATCGGATGCTTCTCAGAAACTAATTTACCTCTTGCTAACGAAAATTGTTGGAATACTTCATCTATAGTTTGTAAGTAAAACTCTGCCGGCATATCCATACCTGCTAAATACTCATCATAAAATTTAATAGTATGATCGGCTTTTTTATAGTCAGAATTTAATAAACTTTACCATAATTCTAAATGTGAATCTATATGACGAAATAGGTTTAAACTCATAAAGCCGGCAAGTTGGAAGAAGCCGGGATATACTTTTTTACCATGTCCGGGATAGTTTGGCGGCACCTGCATTGTAACCATTTGGCAGAACCATTCTAAACTTTTACTTTGAGCGAATTCATTAACTGCCGTGGGATTTTTTCTAGCATCTATAGGGCCGCCATCAAAATCATCGAACTCGGCACATTTGGACTATTACTCTCCAACATTAAGCTAACGGCGGCAAGCAGTGGAACAGTAGGTTGGCAAACTGCCATAGTGTGAACATTCGGTCCTATAAAATTGATAAACTCCATTACGTAATCAATATAATCATCCATATCAAAATACCCTGCTTCAAGCGGCACATAACTGGCTTCCGTCCAATCTGTAATATAAATATCGGTATACGGTAATAATTCTTGTACTGTTGTTCTAAGTAAAGTAGCGTGATGTCCCGCCATGGGTGCTACTATTAATCATTGAGGTAATTCTTTTTTAAAACCTATTTTCTGAAAATGCCTCAGTTCATAAAAAGACTTTTTTAGTATAACTTTTTCATTAATGTTATAGGTTCTATAATCAATAATTGTTTCAAGGATATTAAATTCGGGTTTTTCATATTTTCTAGTCATGCGTTCACAAAGCGTTAAATAAGCATGCATAATTCTTGCAAAACCGTTATCTTCTAATGACTCATGTTCATATGCTTCTTTTAGAATTTTTATACCTAAATGCGTTGGAGCAATTTGTGCTCTAAGCCCATCTAACATATAATATGTATAATTAGTACTTAAATCACAGTTAATCATAATTTATCCACAAATTTAAAAATAATTAATATAAATTTAGTTTAACACTAAAAATTTCTCAGTACATTAATTTTAGGATTCACGACTTAAATTTTTATAAATGCGTGATAATAATGGTCTATATATAAATATGTTTATTTTTTCTTCTTATTTTGCTTAGGAATTTTATTTACGTGGTCATTAATATTAAACCAAGTACTTTCATTTACTTTCTGTTTTTTATAGCATGTATCAATATTATTTATATAATTTTCAAAATCTTTATTCTCTTCTGCTAACCTATTAGCCATATTCCAATCTATTTCCGGTCTTTCTCTAGCAGGAATTGATATTTTACTATCTTCAGGATTTTCTATATCTACTAAAATAAATCCTATACCATGTCTAGTACATAGCACTTCAAGTTCATGCCTAGTATCACTTTATCTACTTTCAATTAAATCAGCAGCAACTAAATAACCATAATGTGCCCATGAGGAATTTGATAAAGCCTGAAAAAAAGATTCTCGTAAATTACTACGATTGATAATTTTTTTTGCTTCAAAAGACCAAAGCCTTGCTTGTTTTCCTGCATAATATTTAGCACAATCTTTAATTAGTGAACTCCACTTTTCGTTAAGAACTTCCATACCTACCCAATCTGGGTGTAACCATTTATTATTACCTTTAGTTCCTTGTTTATTTGAAGAAAAATTATGCTTAATAGACATATTATGAATCTTCAATTTGTTTTGAAGATATAATGCAAGTGCATCACATACTTGCACTGCGGTTATTTTATCTTCTTTATTCGCATTTATTTTAGGTTCTGTGGCTTGTTCATTATTAACATAGTAATTAGGGTTTTGCGAATAATAAAACTTTAGCTTAGGTTTTAGCTCTATTCTAATATTAGGTTCTTGTCTTCGTTCAGCAGAAAGCTTACTACTGCTAATTTCACCTGCATCAATTCCTATAATTTCCTTATCTTTTTCTTCTTGAGTCTTTGCTTCTAACAATCTCTTATTTGTACTTGCATTTGCTTTGAGTCTTGCTTCATCAATGTGATTTTCTACAAGCCATTCAGCTATGCCATAAGAGGTAAATTTCTGATCTTCATGTGCTTTTAAAAAACCAATGATGGCATTTTTGCGATTAAATTCCATATCAAATACACTAAGAATTGAAATACTATAAAATATACATATTATTTTAAAAATTTCAACTTTCAATTATCAAACTTGATGTTTTTATAAAGTATTATTTATATATTTTTCAAATTTAGAAAATAATGTTTTGAAGTTATGAGTAGTAACATTTGCTACTTCTTTTGATGTTATATTTTTGAGTTCGGCAACTTTTTCAGCAACATACCTAACAAATGCCGGTTCGTTTTGTTTGCCTCGCATAGGCGTAGGAGCTAAGTAAGGAGTGTCGGTTTCTATTAATAACCTATCAAGCGGTATATATTTGACTATTTCTTGTAAATCAGTAGCATTCTTGAAAGTTATAATCCCTGACATTGAAATATATAAACCGATATCTAGCATTTTTGCTGCTAGATTTTTTGAAGAGGTAAAGCAATGTATTAAACCTGGAAATTTGCTGTTACGCATTTCTGAGGTTAAAATGTCAATAGTATCTTCGTCTGCTTCTCTTGTATGAACAATAACAGGCAGGCGTGTACTAGACGCCGCATGTATATGTGCTACAAACGAATCTTTTTGTAATTTTTGATCGTAAGGCTGATGATAATAATCAAGCCCCGTTTCACCGATTCCGATAATTTTCGGATGCTGGGTTAGCATAATAATTGCCTCAGCATCTGAGTTCGGCAAGACGTAGTCTTGACGTAGCAATCTTGTCCAAACTTCCTGAGATTGCCACAGCACTTGCAGTGCTTCGCAATGACTGATAAAAGAATTCACTTCACACGGATGCACCCCAACACTTGCAAAAACATTTTCATATTTTTCAGCTATCTCTAAAATAATAGGTAAATCTTCAATTTTAGTGCAGATAGTTTGCATATACTGCACATTATTTTCTAATGCTCTTTGAATGACAGAATCTAAAAGCACTGCGTCATACCATGGTTTGACTACGGTATCTAGAAAACAACTAATATTAGTTGTTTTAATACCCTCACTAGATCCCGTGATCACGTCGCGGGATGACAAGTTACTACGTAAATTAAGATGACAATGTGAATCTATTAACATATTATACTCTTAGTAGGTGTGTCATACTGCGGTCTCGCCACGGTATGACATACTATTCAAATTTTGGAAATATTATGGTAGGTTCTAAAATATTGCTACCCGCTGTTAAAGTATAATCACGTATTAAATGCTTAAATAGACGTTCTTCTTTATTTACCCCTAACTGATCAAGCATTTTATTTGCTGAACTCGGTATAAAAGGCAGAAGCATTATCGCAATATAGCGTAAAACTTCTAGTAAAGCGTATAACACTTCTAACGTTTTATCTGGATCGGTTTTTTTCAAATTCCAGGGTGCTTCGCTATCAATATATATATTTGCCTCTTCGGCCAAATTAATAATATTTTCAAGAATTTTATTAATCTCTGTTTTGTCCATCAATAAAATATTCTGCTCGACAAATTTACTTGCGGTTTTTAAAATCGGTAGCTCATATATTTTATCTATAACACCTTGCGTAAGCAAAGGCACTTTGGCGTCATTATTCTTATAAACAAAAGATGTAGTACGCTGTAATAAATTACCTATTTTGTTTGACAACTCGTTATTAATACGGGTAATTAAATTACTACGAGCAAAATTGCCGTCTGCACCAAAAGTTACTTCACGCATCAGAAAATACCTCACTTGATCAACACCGAATTCAGCAATTAACTTAATCGGATCAATGATATTACCAAGAGATTTAGAGATTTTCTGCCCCTCATTCGTCCACCAGCCATGAGCCATAATTGTTTTCGGCAGCGGAACTTCTGCAGCCATTAAGAAAGCAGGCCAATAGACGGCATGAAAACGCAAGATATCTTTACCAACTACATGTAAATCAGCCGGCCAAAACTTACCGTAATTACTTTGTTCGTCAGGATAACCGAGTGCTGAAATATAATTAGCCAGTGCATCAAGCCAAACATACATTACATGTTTTTCATTATTTGGCACTTTTATTCCCCAGTTAAAAGTAGTACGCGATACCGATAAATCTTTTAAACCCGATTTAACAAAGCTAATTACTTCGTTACGCCTTGATATAGGTCTGATAAAATCAGGGTTTGCTTCATAAAACTCAAGCAATTTATCCTGCCATTTTGAAAGATTAAAGAAATAGCTAGGCTCTTTAACCCATTCAACTGGAGCACCCGTCGGTGCTAAACCGTCACTCGTAAGTTCCGACTCATCAAAAAAAGCCTCATCTCGCACTGCATACCACCCTTCATAAAAACCTTCATAAATAGTGCCGTTATCTAGTAATTTCTGCCAAAAAACAGCTACAGCTTCTTTATGCCTGTGTTCCGTTGTTCTGATAAAATCATTATTGGAAATATGCATAGCAGTCATCAGATGACGAAAACTCTCGGATGTTTGATCGGTAAATTTTTGTGGGTCAATATTTTTATTAATAGCTGCTTTTGCTACTTTCTGCCCATGTTCGTCAGTACCTGTTAAAAACATTACATCGAAACCTCGAAGTCGCATGAAACGAGCGATTACGTCACTTGCAACGCTAGTATAAGCATGACCGATATGGGGAACATCGTTAACATAATATATAGGGGTAGTAATGTAGTAAGTATTGTTCATAAATGCTTTTTTATTAACTCATGTACTTCAAATGGACTTAAATCTAAAGCTTTAATTGTTTTTATTCTCTCAGGAAATCTGTTACTTAATTCTTTAAAGCAATCATAGATTTTTTTATAAAAATCTATACCTCTTATGTCAAATTTATTGCTCATATTTCGTGAATTGACTCTATTAATAGCAGTATCCGGCTCTACGTCAATAAAAAACGTAATATCCGGCATAAGAGAAGGCATTAAAGTTTTGTGCAGATTATAAACTAAATCTATGCCGTTTTCTAGCTCTAATCCTTGATAACATGCAGTTGAGTCAATAAACCTATCACATATTACAATATGTCCCTCTTGTAGAGCTGGTATAATTTTCCGTGCCATATGATCATAACGTGCTGCCATAGCTTGTAATAGCTCGGACATGGGTAGTAATTCTTCATGTACTAGAATTTCACGCATTTTTTCGGCTACAATAGTACCACCGACTTCACGAGTTAAAACAACGGGAGTATTTTGAGATTGTAAATATTCATAGAGCATTTGAGATTGAATAGATTTGCCTATCCCTTCCCCTCCCTCAAATGTAATAAACTTTCCTTGTTTCAAATTATTCATTCATTACAATTACTGTAAGCTATAACTTTATAATCATATCTCTTAAAAAAATATTTACAAGGAAGATTACATACTTATATACTCCTACAAAATGAAGAGCTGTTATACGAAGATCAACTTGGGAAAGAGTAATCGGTCTGTAAGCCGAGGAGCAGAGCGTATATTAAACATTCAGCATCCGAGGACTTACAAAGACATTGTTACCAATGTTCCAAGTTCATCGAGTATAATCCATTATAAATTTTAAATTATTAATATATGAATAATTCATTAAGTAAAAGGGATTTTTCGATCCTAATCGGTAATGCGATGGATCATTTCGATACTGCACTTTATGGGTTTCTTGCTCCGCTACTTGCTGGTATTTTTTTTCCGAATCATGATCAAGTCGTTGCTTTAATACTTACCTATAGTGTTCTTGCTACGTCTTTATTTACACGTCCCATAGGCTCTTATTTTTTTGGTGTAATTGCTAAAAAATACGGCGGTGTTTTT
>NZ_AWXL01000022.1:0-99510 GCF_000485845.1 Rickettsia gravesii BWI-1
TACCTTCACATGCTCAAATAGGCTGGCTTGCACCGCTATTATTAGTGTTGCTTAGAACGTTGCAAGGAGTATATTCCGAGGGTGAATGTGCCATTGCTAAATTATTTATTTTAGAGAATAAAGAAGAAAAAAAAGCGTTTAAAGCTTCTTACCTTTATCAAACATCTACTATGGTCGGTATTATTCTTGCTTCATTTATCAGTACTATAGTTTTAAATGTAGAGTATAATACATATTGGCGTTTATGTTTCATATTTGGCGGGCTTACAGCACTGATAGGTTATTTTTTAAGAAAGAGCGAGGATATTATAGTAAAGCCCTCATTGTCATCCCGCGGCTTGACCACGGGATCCAATAAAAAAGATAAAATTACTTTACGTAATTTTTGGATACTGTGGTCAAGCCACGGTATGACACCTGGGTCCTCTCCTCGCAATGACGTAGTATCATCACTATTACAAGACTTAACTACAATTTGGAACTGTAAACTAAGTATCTTACGCATTAGTTTTGCCATAGGTTTCTCATATATGACTTATATAGTGCCTTTCGTCTTTATGAATAGTTTGATTCCGCTTATCACTGATATATCACTCGAAATAATGATGAAATTTAATACTGAGTTTCTGATTTTTGATATGATTATGATTCCAATAATAGGGCATCTAACAAAAAAGCTACATTACCTTAAAATACTAAACGGTACTCTTATTTTAATGAGTTTAAGCATAATTCCTTTATGGCTCTGCTTGAATAATTCATCTATATGGTATGTTAATTTTGTACGTATTTGGATTATAATACTCGGTGTCGGGTTCTTGGTACCTTTGAACTGCTGGCTAAATGATTTATTTAAAACTGCCGATAAATATATGTTAGTCGGTATCGGCAGTAGTATAGGTGCTTCATTAATCGGACGTCTTACTCCGTCAATCTGCCTAATGTTATGGTATATAACCGGCAACTCTTTATCAATTGCGGTTTATATAACCGCAATATCGATGGTAACTTTATGGGCTGTTAGAGGAGTTGTTGCACGGGTCAATGTCATTCCTGCGAAAGCAGGAATGACATCAAGAACATTACCTAATCTCTAACAAGACTGTTATTAGGAAAAGAATTTAATAAAACACCATACTCAAAACTAATCCGACATAATTATTAGCTCTGAATCTTGTCATACAATTGGCAGGATTTTCAATATCAAGAGTTGCTACTTGCAATATCAGTAAAATTAAAGCAGCTAAAATAGGTAAATAGTCGATATTATGGTTAGCCATTTTTGTTGCTAAAATAAATAACAATACAAAACCTATATAACATATATAAAGCCAAAGCTTAGAATGCTTGTTCTCTAAATATATACTTAACGATTTCACTCCTATTTTCTTATCATCTTTTATATCCATATATCCATAAATCGTATCATAACCGATGGCCCAAAAACAGCATGCTAAATACATAATAATCGCTGCTATATCAAGTGTATCCTGAACTGCCGCATAAGCTATTAAGGCCCCTAGCTTAAAGGTAAATCCCAAAAAGATTTGCGGGAAATAAGTAATACGTTTCATTAACGGGTATAGGCTAATCATTATTACCGCAAAAAAACCTGTATATATGGCTGTTTTGTTTAAAAGTAGCAAAATACAGAGTGAGATAACGCTAAGAATAAAGAGTATCAAAATAGCATAAGAAACAGATAAAGCCTTGCTAGCTAAAGGTCGCTCTTTAGTCCTTGCGACATGCTTATCAAATTTTCTATCAAATATATCGTTGATAATACACCCGCTACTTCTAGCTGTTATACTACCTAAAATAAATAACGGTAATAAATGTATTAACTCCGTTCTTGAAGGGTTTGCAAGCAGTAACCCAAATAAAGCAGGAAAAAAAACCAGCAAATAAGCTACCAGCTTATCTGCACGCATTAATTTTAAAGTAAGTAAAAGTTTGTCTAAAATTAGCATATTAAACTTTAAATTTAGATAAATATGGATATATAGATAATTTAAGATAAAATACGCCACGAAATAAAGCTACTAGATTTTTATGGCTAAAAAATTAAAACATGATTCATTAGTAAAAATAATAATGAACGACCCGGTAGCAACACAAGAATTTTTGGAATATTATTTACCTGATGATTTTAAGAGTTTAGTAGATTTATCAAAAATAACGGTAGAACAAAAAAGCTACATTGAGGAATCTTTAAATAAGAAATATAGTAATATAACATATAAAATTAGCACCAATAATAAAGAAGAAGCATTTGTTTATGTATTAGTAGAGGCCCAATCAACAATTGATTATTGGACGGCTTTGCGGTTATGGAAATATACACTATTATTATGTGAAAGACATAAGCAAGGAAAGGATAAATTGCCGCTAGTTTATAATTGAGTTATTTACAACAGTAAAGAAATTTATAATGCTCCAAGAAATCTGTGGATTTTATTTACTGATAGTGTGATGGCAAAGAAATTAATAGCGGAAGATTATCAATTAGTAGATTTGCAAGCTATGACAGATGATGAAATCGTCAAGAAAAAACATTTAGGTATGCTAGAATATATGATGCAGCATATCCATATGCAGGATATGATAAAACTATGGGAGAAGTTTTTAACAGAGTTTAAGCATATTATAATATTGGATAAAGAAAAAGGTTATATTTACCTAAGATCGTTCTTATGGTATACTGACGCAAAATTATCAAAACAAAAACAACCGGAATTAGTAGAAGTATTGGATACACATCTATTACCGCAAGATAAGGATACTATTATGAAAACTATCGCTGATACATATAGAGATGAAGGAAAGGTGCAGGGTATTGAGATAGGCAAAGCTGAGGGCGAACATAATAAGGCAGTAATTATAGCGAAGGAAATGTTCAGTCAGGGCTTTAAAATTCCTGTTATTGCCAAAATTACAGGTCTTCAAGAAACTTTTGTTCGCTCAATTGTAAATAAGTAATTAATCATGCAAACACCACTTGCACAAATCCTAAATATCCATATCCTCCCAAAGAAAAGCATCTATTGTCATAATCACATATAACCTTTATAATAATATTCTTGAATCAACTACAAAATCTATGAAAGAATTTCCAAAAAATTATAATTTTACCGAAAAGGAAAAAAAGTGGCAGCAAATTTGGCAAGAGAAACAAATTTATGCTTATAATCCAAACGTTGCAAAAGAAGAAACCTATGTAATCGATACTCCGCCTCCGACAGTTTCAGGGCAGTTACATATCGGTCATGTTTATAGCTATACGCAAACCGACTTTATTGTACGTTTTCAGCGTATGATGGGTAAAAATATCTTTTATCCTATGGGTTTTGACGATAACGGGCTACCGACCGAGAGACTTGTTGAAAAGCAGAAACAGATCAAAGCTTATAATATGGATCGATCTGAATTTATAAAAATTTGCGCAGAAGTAGTAGAAAGTGAAGAAGAAAAGTTTAGAAGCCTATTTAACCAAATAGCTTTATCGGTTGATTGGAGTTTAGAGTACCAAACTATTAGTCCGTTATCACGAAAAATATCACAAATGTCTTTTCTTGATTTAGTACAAAAAGAGGAAATTTATCGTGCTAATCAACCAATTTTATGGGATCCGGTAGATGGTACAGCTCTTGCCCAAGCCGATATTGAGGATAAGGAAAAAACCTCTTTCATGAATTATATTACGTTTAAAACCGAGCAAGGCGACCCGCTTACTATAGCCACTACCAGACCTGAGTTATTACCGGCTTGCGTAGCCGTATTTTATCACCCTGACGATGGACGTTATAAGCATCTAGCAGGTAAATCAGCTATAACCCCACTTTTTAATGAGAAAGTTCCACTGCTTGCTGACCCTTTAGTACAACAAGATAAAGGTACGGGGCTGGTAATGTGCTGTACGTTTGGTGATCAAACGGATATTACTTGGTGGAAGACGCATAATCTACCTTTAAAAACTATTATCACTAAAAAAGGTACAATAGACTTCCAGCATGAAACTTCTATAGATGGATTGAACATTAAAGAAGCTCGAACAAAAATAATAGATATTTTAAAAGAACAAGAGTTGCTTATTAAACAAGAAGACATCATTCATACCGTTAAATGTGCCGAGAGGTCAGGTGCTCCTCTTGAAATACTAACTGTACCGCAATGGTTCGTTAAAACTATATCACATAAAGAAGAATTGCTTAAAAGAGCAAATGAGTTAAATTGGCATCCTAAAAATATGAAGATTCGTTTAGAGAATTGGATTAATGCCATTAGTTGGGATTGGTGTATAAGTAGGCAGCGTTATTTTGGTGTGCCTTTCCCTGTTTGGTACTCTAAAAGAGTAGGTGAGGAAGGAAAAATCTTATATGCCGATGTTACGCAGCTGCCTATCGATCCGTTAAAAGATTTACCTATGGGTTATAGTAAAGAGGAAGTAGAACCTGATTATGACGTAATGGATACTTGGGCAACAAGTTCCGTTTCACCTCAACTTTCTACTCATAGGATTTCTGACGATTTCGCTGTTAATAAAGATAGGCACGATAAATTATTTCCGATGGATTTAAGACCTCAAGCACATGAAATTATCAGAACTTGGGCGTTCTATACTATTTTAAAAGCTCATTTACACCAAAATACTTTGCCATGGAAAAACATCATGGTAAGCGGTTGGTGTTTAGCTGAAGATCGAAGTAAAATGTCAAAATCTAAGGGCAATGTTCTAGTTCCTGAAAAACTGCTAGAACAATATGGTTCCGACGTGATACGTTATTGGTCGGCAAATTCAAAGCTATGTGCTGATACCGCCTATTCTGAAGACGTTATGAAAAACGGCAAAAGGCTTGTTAACAAGCTATGGAATGCCGCTAAATTTGTTTCTATACATTTTGATAAACTGAAAGGTGAAAATAAAAAAGCGAGTTTGCTCGATATTAAAGAAAAAATCACTAACGAGTTTGATAAATGGATGATTAATAAGCTAGTGGAATTAGTTAAGCTAGCTACAAATGAGTTACAAAACTACGAATATGCAAATGCTATGCATCTGACGGAAAAATTCTTTTGGGTGGTATTTTGTGATAATTATTTAGAAATAAGCAAAACAAGAAGCTATGATGAGGAAAACAAAAATCCACAAGGACAATATAGTAGCATATTAACTTTATATCATGTTATGCAAACGTTACTGAAACTATTTGCACCTTTCATGCCACATATTACCGAAGAATTATACCAAATATTATATAGTGAAAATTCTATTCATGTTAAAAGTAGCTGGGTTAATTACAGTGACTTAAATTATGAAATCGACTCAAAAGGAGCAGAAGGGCTGCTTAAAATACTAGATATCGTCAGAAAATTCAAAGCTGAGAAGAATCTATCTATAAAAGCTCCAATAAAATTGCTTGAAGTTAGCGGCATAGTATTATCTGCAGAATTAGCAGAAGATTTAAAAAACGTCACATCGGCAGAAGAAATACAATTTGAGATGAAAGATGATAAAATTAAAGTCAATATTATTCTTTAAAAATATTATAGGTTTAATATTAATTATATTTGCCGGGATATTTCTTTATGCTTATATGTTAGAACATGACTGGCGATATGTAACCTTAAGTGATGAACAAGTAAAAAAATACAGGATTAGCGAGAAAAAAGCTATTGCCCTTTATCAGTTAATGAAAGACACTCATGAGCTACTTGGTAAGAATAATATTAACTATTGGATAGACAGCGGCACTCTGCTTGGAGCCGTTAGACATCAAGGCATAATTCCTTTTGACGATGATTTAGATATCGGTATTATGCATGAAGACGAAATATCTCTGCAACAAATATTACCGCAATTTGAGCAACTCGGTTATACTGTTTCCTATGAGAGAGCTTATAATATATGCAAAAAAGTTTGTTTAGATATTTTCATTTTTCATAAAGAACAAAACAAATTTATATATACTAATTTAGCGATGCGAAATAAGTATCCGAATAATTCATTTTATGATAATGAATTATATCCTTTAAAAAAATATAAATTCGGTAGTATAGAAGTATATGGTCCATCTGAATATAAAGAGCATTTGAATAGACAATATCCAGAATGGGATAAATATGCAATAATATACAGCCCTCATAGCTTACATTTACCTTTTTTATCGAATATCGAGAAAAAAACTAAATTTATATTAACGCCGGAATTGTTAAAACCGGCTCAGCCACTCGGACCGCTAGAAGATAAAGTGAATATAGTCAATTCAGCTACATTTAGTGGTATGTGCGAGGATACAGCTTATAATTAAATGTCGAATTGGTAATGACTATTGCGATATAAGCAACGAAATAGTCATATGATTTACATTTGCCTAGATTACCTTTTTTGCAAAAATTCATATCAAACAAGTTGAGATAAGAAAGTAATAGCTGGTACTATCCATAAACCCGGTTTATCAAAGCAAGAGCCCGAAATAGCTTGTTTATTTTGAATTACTTGAAAACTAAACTCAGGTTTAAGTAATTCATGAAAATATTTTAAGCTTGAAGAAACGGTTGAGTCACTTACTTTTGCTTCCACTAAAATCCACGGTTGATTATCTTTTGTTATTACTAAATCGACTTCACGTTTTTGTTTATCACGAAGATAGTATAAACCAAAATCACCAAGCCCTGTTTCGTTCCAAAAATATACGGCTTTTAAAAGGTGAGAAGCTACAAGATTTTCAAATCTCGCTCCTATATCTTTTATTTGCGACCAATCCCAAAGGTAAATTTTGGGCTCTTTTATCAAACTTTTTACAACATTTTTAGACCAAGGTTTGATAGCAAAACAATAATAATGCTTTTCTAGCAAAGAGAGCCATCTTCTTATTGTTTGGTCTGAAACTCTAACTTTGTTAGCAAGGTTTGTATAGCTTATTAATGAGCCTGCTTGCTCATTTATAATGCTAGCAAGTAATTCTAACGCATAAATATTGTTGATATCTTCAGTATTTCTTATATCTTCTCTAAATAATTGCTCGAATCTTTGATTACTCCATATTCTATGAAATTTAGCAGTTGCTTTTAAATAACTTTCCGCAAATCCTCCAAAATTTATTAAAACTTCAAATTCATCTATAGTGATATTTTTTGGGCTTTTTATATAATCAATATCATTATCAAAATTTTTGGCTATTTCAGATACCGATAACGGATGCACGGTTAAATTTATATAACGTCCCATTAGGCTATCGCCGCCTTTTTTATATATATTTAATTTGGCACTACCTGTTATAATAAATTCAATATTTTCTCCGAATTTATCATAAAATCCTTTTACAAGATTTTTCCAATCTTTATATTTATGAATTTCATCTAATATTAAGCACGGTTTCTTATCGGATATAGTAGAAAGTAGATTTTTAAAAAGTTCGGTGTATTTGTTTAAGATTTTATTTCTATCTTCTAGATAATCCCAATTCAGGTAAATTGAATTAGGATTAGGCTTAACTACTTGTTTTGATATTGTAGTTTTTCCTACTTGCCTTGCTCCGCTTATAAATACAAGCTTACCGTAATTTGTTAGATATTCTTCAACTTGCTTTTTATATAACCTATCCATTATAATATTTCTATAAATTTTATAAAAATATTATAGGCTAATATCGAAATGGTCAAGACTATTTCGATATCAGTAACGAGATAGTCTTACTTGTAGTATTGAAATTGAGCATTGCCTAGAAAAAGTTGTTTTATAGTTTAGCCTTCCGATGTCATTCCCACGAAAGCGGGAATGCTTTGTTGCATGGACTAGTTTCCTAATTGTCATCCCGTGACTTGATCGCGGGATCCAGTTTAAAACATTAAAGTTTTAGTATTTTAAGTTGTTTTTTTGGATATCGTGGTCAAGCCACAGCATAACACCGCACGGGTTTTTCGGTCCACACAACAAGACCTGCGCAGGCATGACATAAAATGAGCCATGCAACAACACCTGCAGTAACTCGCAATGACTATATCAACCTTTTCTAGGCAATGCCAAAATAATTAGTGCAAATTATGCGGTACTTTAGTATTATTTAACATTAAACTTTGCTTCATTCTATGCCTTATTTATTACCAACTATTATAACTACGCTACTTATTTCATTAGCGCTAATAATTTGGTTTTATGTAAAAACTCAAACCTTAAGGACACAGCTACAATTTTTATCAGAGCAGAATCTAGAAATTAGCAATAACAACCAATTATTAAATCAAGAAAAGATAGGATATTTACAAAAAATTGAGCAATTGAAGTGTAAAATAGAATATCAAGAACAGACTATTAAGGATTCAGAAAAAATAAGAGAAGAGTCATTTTCATCGGCTAAAGCTGCGTTATTTGATTTAGGTCAAGATTTGTCTAAGCAATTAATAGCGATACATAAAATGGAAAACACGGCGGCAAGAGAGCTAGCCGAGAAAAATATCGCTACTGCTTCAGGAAAATTTAATAGTGAGTTTGAGCGGTTAATTACGATGGTGGGAGCATTAAATAAAGATATAGAGCAATCAAAAGGTACGGTTGATTTGATAAAACAGTCTCTGCTTTCTCCGATCGGGGCGGGGCTACTTGCTGAGATTACCCTTGAGAATATCTTAAAATCTTCGGGCTTACGTCCTAATTTAGATTTCATTATGCAATACGGTCTAACTACATCAGATAGCGGAAAGCTAAGACCTGATGCGCTCATTTTTCTTCCTTCCGGTAATTTAATGGTTATTGATTCTAAAGCTTCAAAGTTTCTTGTAGACGAGCAAGATAATAACATGAGTCTTAATAAAACTATGAATTACCATTTAAAATCTTTGGCGAATAAAGACTATGCCGCAAATATTTTAACTAATCTAAACAAAAAGGATCAGAGCTTTAACAATGTTATTACTTTAATGTTTTTGCCGACTGAACAAGCGGTTGAGAAAGTTATTGCAGCCGACCCTGAATTTTTACAAAAAGCTTGGGGCTATAATATCTTTCCGGTAGGACCTAGCGGACTTATGAATATGCTATCATTTGCAAAATTTCAAATTACCGATCATCGCCGCTCAGAAAATTATAAGGTAATCATTGAAGAAGTGAGAAAGCTATTAAGCTCCATCGGTACTATGGCAGATTATTCTCAAAAGATCGGTAATAACCTGCATAATATGGTTACTAATTACGATAAATTTGCTGCCTCGTTTAATCGTAATTTTATGTCAAGAGTAAAGAATATTCAAAAACTCGGTATTGATTCAGGGAATAAAGCCATGCCGGCTACCTTAGAGCGTTATCAAATCGTTTCCTCTAAATCTGAGATTATTGAAGTGGAAGCAGAAAATCCACCACAAATAGCAGAAAAATTATAAATAAATTTTTCTCGTAATAGGTAATTAAATGTTTAAAAAAACTTTCCATAATTTGTATAGCCATATTGTTACTATGTGTAAGCATATAAGATTAAAGCTCCTAAAAAAGAAAACAAACATGCTATAAGAGTGAGCTTTATTAATATGTAGCCGGGCTTTACAATAGACGAGCTACCGATGATAAAAAAAATCATTGAAGAAAACGGACGAACAATTGTTATAGATCATAACAATTATGACCTTATTATTGATAGTGTTTTTGGTCAAAGAACTATTAGTAATAAAGATAATATAAAGATATTTTTTACCGGTGAATCCGTTAAACCAAAGCTAGAAAATTATGATATATCTATAGGTTTTGATTATATAGATCATCCAAATTATATAAGAATACCTTTATATTATATGTATTGTACTAATGACGTCAGTACTGAATATAAACGCTCAAAATACAATCCAAACAAAACGTATTTTGCTTGTTTCTTAGTCTCTAACGGTATAGAAGATCCTGAAAACGACTGCTGCACAGCAAGAAATCGATTTTTTCATAAATTATCGCTATATAAAAAAGTAGTAAGCGGCAGTAAATATTTAAATACTGAATCTACAATTATACCAAAAGAAAAAACTCGTGAATGATTATCTAAATGTAAATTTGTTATTGCTTTTGAAAATAAAACATATGAGGGGTATGTTACTGAAAAACCTTTTCAAGCTTATTTAGCAGGAGCAGTACCTATTATTATGCAGATAAAAGTTATATAAAAGATGTAACCCTAATGCAGTAATATTTGCTAAAGATTATTCAGAAGAAGATTTATATAATTATATTATTTCTGTTGATAAAGATGATGAAAAATATTATAAGATATATGACAATGAGATTGTACCGACTTCAGAAAATAATTACCTTTATTAAATAACCTATAATGCAACAAATTAAAAACTATTTTTATAATATCAATTATAATTATTTGTTTATCATTGCTTTTTATATTTTTAAAAACTTATCAAATAGGTTCTGCTCCACTTGAAGAAAAAGATATTAAAATTTTTATAGTAAACCTAGATCGCAGCACTGATAGATATAACAATATTAGTAAACAATTCGACAATAATAATTTATTCTATGAAAGGTTTAGTGCAGTAGACGGTTATAATTTATCTATAACAGATGCAGAGGGAAAAAGATTTACTGGCTTAGATGTAAAAAATAACCTGCTCTTTTATTCCTTGATAACGGTTATACTGTACTTTGTCCTTCGGAAAATATAAATTATTATTCCGATAGCAAAATATTAAATCATACTTTAACGGCAGGTGAACTCGGTTGTTATTGTAGCCATAGAGAAATTTGACTTAAAATGGTTAAAGACAATATACCTTATGCCCTAATAATAGAAGATGATGCTATACTAAATGATGATTTCCGTAATAAATTTTTAATAATGCTTAAGCATTTACCTACCGACTGGGATTTAATTTATTTGTCATTGTTATTTTCTAATGCTTGAAACATATTATTATTAATCTCTTTAGTTTGTCTATTTGATAAGACCGTACCGGGAAAGATAATAAAATTTGTAGCATCGCAAGGCTAGTGGTCGGTAAAGCACATAATTCATACCAAGGATTCTTTTCGTCAATTACATATGAACGTAAAGCAATTACACCCACTATAAGAGAAACATAAGTAATTGCTATTTTACCTGAATGATTACTAACTAAAGCTGATTTTTCGATTAACCAAGAAGCAATTTTGTGATCTTCATTATACTTATCACTAGCTTTTTCTATTCTAGTAAGACTTTGCTCTAATGAATTAAGATAATTTGCAAAATTTAAATGAGCTTTTTTATTATATTAAATTCGTTTTCATAAGATGAAGGCACATTTAAAGTGTTTGTAAGTAATATTGCTTTAGCTATATAGCGATATAAAAAATACTCTCTCGTCAGAGGATATGCCATAGCATCGATTTCTTTGGCTGCTTTAATCAAGTGTTCAGATTGATCTAAATTATTTTTTAAAAACACTTGGACTTTAGTAACTAGGGTACTAAACTCTAATGAATTTATATCCCCTATATCATCTAGCATAGCATCAATGATATTCTTGTTTTCTACTCCTATTAACTTCTGTAGCTTTATACATAAAAAATGATCTCGATTATTTAGCTCTTCAAAACAATTGCTCCATTGAGAATGATCAATATTATTATCTTGATACTTTCCGGTAGCAGCTACTTTACTTAACATTGTTTCTAAATATTGAGTATAAATCAAACTTTGATCTAGTGTCGGTAGATCTTTAAAATTTTTATCACAGAACCATATTTTCATACCTCACCTAAATTAAAACTAGCAAGTGCTGTAGTAGTTTTCCATAATCTTACGCCTAAATTTGATATATCATTATAATATTGTATTATTACTTCTAGTTTATTACTCAATAATTTCAATTAAATAAATATTAAAAATATAAACATCTCTTAATATTTATTTAAATCTTTTATATATAATCATTTATAATCTTTAATTATTTTATTATGAGATAACATTAAAGTCACACACGAGCAACCCCAGTTTATGATAAAAGAGAAGAGTATTGGGTTATAAAAGTTTTTAACCAAAAAAACAATAGTTGTGGACATAACATATCCTTTTTTATCTTCTATTTGCAACAGGATCTGATTAATGATATAAAAAATGTCAGTACCTGAATCGTTTATATTATAATGAGAATACTAGTAACAGGAGCTAACGGCTTTATTGGATCATATATTATAGCTGAATTATTAAAGAATAATTATAAAGTAATATGCTGTGTTAGAGATGTTGAATCGACCAGGGAAAAATTCCCTACTGCAGAAGTGACATACTGTGATTTTAATATAGACCTAACACCACAAAGCTGGATAAATAGATTAAATAACATAGATATAGTTATTAATGTATCAGGTGTGTTAACGTCTAGTCATGCTAATAATATTGACAATGTTCATGTCAATGGTCCAAAGGCTCTATTTAAGGCTTGCACCCTTACTAACGTACAAAGAATTATTCATATTTCAGCTCTTGGAATAGATGATGAAAAAAACACTGCTTATGCTTTAACTAAAAAAGCAGCTGAAGAATATTTACAAAAATTAGAAAATATAGACTGGGTAATTTTACAACCGTCTCTTGTTTATACAAGCGGTTGTTATGGTGGTACCTCGCTATTTAGGGCTCTTGCAACATTACCGTATTTTATTCTTTTAATAGGTGATGGTTTACAACAATTTCAACCTATTCATATTGTGATGATTTAACGAAAGTAATTATTCACTGTATAGAAAGGGAAGGAAAAATCCACACATTATTAAAAATAGTTGGACCAGACATAGTAACCATGAAGGATATCTTGCTTGGATTGAGAAGATGGCTTGGAGTCAATCCTGGAAGACTAATAAAAATTCCTTTAATATTCATTAAAATAGCAGCTAAATTAAAAATAGGACCCATTAATTCTACTGCGTATAATATGTTACTTCAACCTAATATTGCTGATAAAAAAGATTTTATCGATTTTACTTCTATAATCCCTAGAAACTTGCAACAAGGTTTTGCAACCGAACCTTTAACCGTACAATCCATATGGCACGCTAGGCTTTTTTTAAAACCTATAATAAAAATTGTCTTAGGACTATTTTGGATAATGACAGGAATTATTTCAAGTATTTTTGTTTATGATGCTAGTATGCAAATTATAATATCACTAGGATTTGATAAACAAATAGCACCTTACATATTATATGGAAGCTACTTTACAGATATTATTCTTGGAATTCTACGAATTATCAAAAATAAACTAAATAGGATATGTAGTTTACAAATTTTATTAATACTAGCTTATACTCTACTATTAACATATCTTAAGCCAATATTGTGACTAGATCCGCTTGGTCCGATTTTAAAAATATTCCAATAATATTACTTACTTTAGTATTCATGGCGATAGAACGAGATAAATAATGGATTATCTTTTTATAAAAACTACTCATATTATTAGCTCTACCATTTTATTTGGTACTGGAATTGGTACTGCTTTTTTATGTGGTGGGCAAATAAAACCGGTGATTTGAATGCAACGGCATATGCAACTCGCACTACAGCTATAGCTGATCTTCTTTTACTACTCCAACTGTGATAATTCAACCGGTTAGCGGCATAATATTAGTAAATATGCTTGGCTATAATTATTCTGATTTATGGCTTACCTTAACTTATATCGGATACATAATCGCCGGTAATTGTTGGATTCCGGTGGTATGGGTTCAAATTCAACTACGCAATATGGCACTTGAAGCATTAAAACAGCGAATTCCCCTACCGGAAAAATATTATAAATTATTTAAATTATGGTTCTACCTAGGCTGGCCGGCATTTATCAGTTTGAGTATTATTTTTTTCTTAATGGTATTTAAACCGCTATAATACTAGTTTAGGATAAATTTTATACTAAATTAGTATTGTCCCGTGGTCAAGCCGGCGTTGTTGTGTGGATACCAACCCATCATTGCGAGCAGTCGTAGGTCTTGTTGCAGGCTCGTTTATGTCATTCCCGCGTAGGCGGGAATGACATAGAGAAGAAATAATATTTACGCTGGTATATTTTCAACAATCGGTTGTTTTTTGTTTGATTTTGTAGAAATGAGAGAGGTCATTATCGGTTCGACTAAGCCGTTAACTACCTCTTTTGTAATAGTAACACGCTGTTTTTTTAGCTCGGCAACTTTATACATACTATCAAGCAAAAGATGCTCAAGTATTGAACGAAGTCCTCTTGCTCCCGTCTTTTTAGCTAGAGCTTTTTCGGCAATAGCTTCTAAGGCTGAATAGTCAATTACAAGCTCAGCATCATCAAGCTCAAATTGTTTCTGATATTGCTTTACTATGGCGTTCTTAGGCTTAGTTAAAATTGTAATTAAAGCTTCTTTGTCTAACTCATCTAAAGTAGTAACGATGGGTAATCTACCGATAAATTCAGGAATTAAACCGAATTTAGTTAAATCCTCAATCTCTAGGGATTTAAGAATCTCACTATTATTTTTCTCTTTATCTATATTTACGTTAGCTGCAAAGCCTATAGAACTATGATTAGTTCTTGAGGTTATAATGCTATCAATCCCCATAAAAGCACCACCGCAAATAAATAAGATATTTGAAGTATCTAACTGTACGAAATCTTGTTGTGGGTGTTTCCTACCGCCTTGAGGAGGCACGGAAGCAACTGTTCCTTCCATAATTTTAAGTAATGCCTGCTGTACTCCTTCACCCGATACATCCCGTGTAATAGAAGGATTCTCCGATTTACGGGCAATTTTATCAACCTCGTCAATATAAATTATACCTTTTTGTGCTTTTGCTATATTAAACTCAGCTGCTATCAATAAACGTAGTAATATATTCTCAACATCTTCACCGACATACCCGGCTTCCGTTAAAGAAGTAGCATCCGCCATAGTAAAAGGTACGTCTAAAATTTTAGCAAGCGTTTGAGCAAGTAAAGTTTTTCCTGAACCGGTAGGACCGATCAGCAAGATATTCGACTTATTAAGCTCAACGTCATTATTGCCGGATTGTACATATTCAAGCCTCTTATAATGGTTATAAACCGCTACTGCTAAAATCTTTTTCGCTTGATCTTGCCCAACTACATAATCATTTAGAATTCCACATATTTTTTGCGGCGTTGGAATTGAAGAAGTAATTTGCTTTAAAGCAACTTTACTTTCTTCTTTCATAATATCTGTACATAAATCTATACATTCATCACAAATAAATACTGCAGGACCTGCTATCAGTTTTTTTACTTCATGTTGTTTTTTACTACAAAACGAACAAATCAATGCTTTTTTATCAGCTTCTACTACCATTAACTTTCTTTTTTATGTTTATTTTAACAATTCTTACTATAGTACTCTTGCGTACATATAATAATCTTTATGCTCATTTGCAACTATTTCGTATTTTTTAAGAATTCCTTCCCTAGCAAAACCGCATCTCTCAAGAAGATTAATCGAACGAAAATTATCAGTAATTACTGTTGCTTGTACTCTTATAATACCAATATAATCAGCAAATTTTAAAATATTCTTTATAGATTTTAACATCATACCTTGACCCCAAAAATTAGGATCTAGATCATAACTTATTTCTGCTCTATGATGCTCTAGATTTATTATATTAAAACCGGCAGTACCTATTAATTTATTATCGTCTTTAATGACAATTCCCCAATAAAAACTTCTATGATTTTTATATAAACTAGACCAATAACGTATTTCCTCTCCGGCTTCTTCTACATCTTTAGGCCTATTACTATCAGTTATATAAATAGCCATTTCCGGCTTACTCATATAATTAAAATAATCTTGTGCATCCTCCGTGGCTAACTCTCGTAAAACTATATCGTTTAAATCAAGCACAGGAAAAGGGGCATATAAATGTCCTCTATTTATCATATATACTAACTATTTTTCTGTATAATATAAATATTGCATATTTATATTATACAGAAGATTTTTAAATAATAAGTATACAAGGTGAAAAACGGTTTCCACCTTGTATACAAATTTACTTCATATTATTTTATTATTAATTTTACTTATGAGTATATATCTATAATTATACATACTTAATCGGGTCTTGTACATTATTCTTTTTAAAAGCATCAAGTCGTGCAATGCATGATAGACATTGACCACAAGATAAACCGTTTTCTGTTGGATCATAACATGATATTGTTTTACTATAATCTACTCCAAGCTCAAGCCCTTTTTTAATTATTTGCTCTTTGGTCATATTTATTAAAGGAGCATGGATAGTAATTTTTTCTCCATTTACTCCTACCCTAGTTGCTAAATTTGCCATTGCCTCAAAAGATTTTATATATTCAGGACGACAATCAGGATAGTTAGTATAATCGTTAGTGTGTACCCCAATAAAAATATCTCTAGCTCCTATAACCTCAGCAACTCCTAGTGCGTAGCTTAAAAATATTGTATTACGTGCCGGTACATAAGTAACCGGTATGTCACTTGGTAATTGATCTGTGTTTTTAAATTTTGGTACATCTATATTATCATCAGTCAATGCAGAACCGATAAATGACTGCAAATCAATATTAATAACCCTATGTTGTTTTACATTATAATCTTTAATTAATCCTTGGATTTTTTGGACTTCTGGACTATTGCGTCTATGATAATTAAAACTTAGAGCATAAATTTCATAATCCATTTTGCTAACTATCTCAAGAACCGTAGTAGAATCAGGTCCACCGCTTAATAAAATAACTGCTTTTTTTTTCATTGTTTTACCGATAAAGTTAATTTTTGAGATACTAAAGCATTTAAACTAATTTTTGCTCTAAGTGCTTCAAGTACTAAAGCTCGATGCACATGTTTATCTACTCTAACATTAAACTGTCCGCTATACTCTTGCCTAGACGGAGCTAAGGGAATAGATTGATTATGACTTATATAACTTTCTTTCATTAAAGTCCAAGCTTGTTGTAATGCTTGCAGTGCTTTTTCAGGCGAATTGCCAAAAGCTGATACATTCGGTAGCTCTTCACCAATCTCCATCTGTATCTTTAAAAAGTTCTATAGTAAACCCGTCAAATGTATCATTTGTTTTCATCTTCATTTCCTTTTGCAAAGTTTAAAAATTGTCGAACTTGATATTCTTTTGCCATATTTCCAAAAGTGCGAATAGATAACCTATTTCCTTTGGGCGAGTACCAAATCTGATGGCTACCTTTTTGCCTATCTTTAACCCAACCGCACTTAGTCATTAAAGTATGAATCAGAGAAACTTAATCCTTTAGGATTTTGTTTAGCTTTATTTATAAGTTTTATATACTGATTCATGTTATAACTATATATAGTTATAACATATTAAGTCAAATAATATATGTTAATACAATAAATATTCTTGACTAACTCCTTCTGATAATCTAAATTTACGTTGTTAATTTATGGCGGGTGTAGCTCAGTTGGTTAGAGCATCAGGTTGTGGTTCTGAGGGTCGCGGGTTCGAATCCCGTCGCTCGCCCCATATTTTGGAATTGTTGTGTGGTTACCAAATCATCATTGCGAAGAAAATTACAAAGTAATTGACAAAGCAATCCAGTAAAAAAATGCTAAAATTAGTACTTTTTTATTATTTTTCTGGATTGCCACGTCGCTTCGCTCCTCGCAATGACGATTTGACATCCATGCAACAACGCCTACAGTCGCTCGCAATGACATTTTTTTCTTATGGATATCAAACTTTTATATAGACTAGCTAAATATCTAAGATTCTATAAAAAAGATTTGATCATCGTTATGATCTCTTTACTTAGCGTATCAGCTTCATTATTACTAATCGGTAGTGTTTTTAGAAATTTAGTTGATAAAGGCTTGAGCAAAGACCATATTTTATCGGTTGATAAATCTATATTATATATTTGTTTATTAATTATCATCTTAAGTATTGCTAGTTTTTTTCGTTCATATTTTATCAATAATGTTGCTGAAAAGGCAGTGAATCAAATAAGAAAAGAAGCTTATAGTAATTTAATTAATTATGAAATTGAAGAGTTTGAAGAACTAAAAATCGGCGATATAATTTCACGCCTAACAAATGATATAGATCAAATATCTACTCTCATCGTTAACTTCTTATCTTTTTTTATTCGCAATTCGGTGATGCTAATTGGCGGCATTACATTAATGTTTTTTGAAAGCTTTAAACTCGCTTCTATAGTAATTATTACCATTCCTATCTTATTAATTCCTTTAATTAAATTCGGCAAACATGTTAAGGTTTTATCTAAAAAAGCTCTAGAATCTAAGTCACTTTTAGCATCGGATATTGATGAAACTTTTAATAATATTAGAGCTATTTATGCTTTTAACCATCAAATAAACAAAATTGCCGATTTTGACACTAAATTACAAAACTATTTAATATACTGCAAAACCCGTTTAAAAATTCGTGCTTTATTCTTTGCGATTTCAATAGCTGTTATATTTCTTGCGATTACTTTAGTCGTTTGGATTGGAACTTCAGATATAGTGAAAGGTCATTTATCTGCGGGACAAATTATCTCGTTTATTTATTATGCGATTATCGCCGGAGTTAGCTGTGGCGGTATTTTTGAGCTACTAAGCGAAATGCATTTACCTGTTACAGCCCTTGAGAGAATAATTACAATTATAGATAAGACACCTATAGCACATAATAATTATTTAGAATTAAATAATTCCGATCCAATCTCGATAGAATTCAAAAATGTCGATTTTACCTATCATTCAAGACCTAATTTAAGGATTATTAATAATATGTCTTTGAAGATAAATGCCAATAAGTTTCTTGGTATTGTAGGTAGATCAGGTGCAGGAAAAAGTACTGTGATACAGTTACTGCTGCGTTTTTACCAGCAAGAAAACGGCACTATCCTTATTAACAATCAAGATATAACTCTTTTAAATCCTGCTGAAATTCGTAAATTAATTGCCTATGTTCCTCAAGAGGCTAGCATTTTTTCCGGCACTATAAAATCAAATATTATATTCGGTAATAATGAAGCAAGCAACGACGCAATAAATGAGATAATAAAAATTACAGGAATAGAAGAATTTGCTGCTAAACTTCATGACGGTATAAATGCTAAAATCGGTGAAAGAGGGGTTAGATTATCAGGAGGACAGAAACAAAGAATAGCTATTGCTAGAGCATTACTACGCATGCCGCAAATTTTGCTTCTTGATGAGGCAATGAGTGCTTTAGATACGATGAGCGAACAGAAATTACTAGAGTCTATAAAAAAAATAATGAAAGGGAACATTATTATATCAATTGCCCATCGAATTAGTAGTATAGAATCAGCTGATTATATTTTAGTAATAGATAAAGGAGGAGTAGTCGCTGAAGGATCACATAATGATTTATCTAAAAACTCAGAAATTTATCGAAATATTTGCAGAGAGCAGTTAACAATATAAAAGGGTAGTATGTCATTCCTGCGAAAGCAGGAATCCAGTCAACCTTAATGTCATACCACGACTTGATCGTGGTATCTTAGGACATAATCTGTGATACAAGATCCCGTGGTCAAGCCACGGTATGATACTGAACGCTTTTTACTGGATTCCCGCTTTCGCGGGAATGACAATAAAGTATATAATTGATATATTTGTTACAATAAAAATTCCTTAGTATAAAAAAATTTAAATGTTTAATATAATTTAGCTTGAAAGCTGCCGTGGCTTTGTTATAATCGTAATTACAAAACAAAAAAGGTTTACAAAATGAAAAATTTATTAAAGATTTTATTAATTCTAGCTTTCGCAAGCTCAGTATTTGCTTCATCAATGCAAATGCCTGCCCCAGCTTCAGTTACAACAACCCAAATACAAGCTATGAGTACTGACGATCAACAAGCTTGGGTTGCTAGTTTAACAGCAGATCAGTATAATATGTTAAGTCCTGATGTCCAAAAGTGGGTAATGGAGAATACTACCGATACTCAAAAACAAGCTTTAGGAATTAATCAGTAATATTTTAATTAATTTTTAAAATTGATAGGGAACTGTTAACAACATAATTTTAATTGATAATTAAAAAGAATTTTTAGCGAAAATTAATAAGATTTTTGAAGGAATAGTTAATCCTATTTCAAAAAAACCTTATAATTTGCAGTAAAAGTAAATTTAATTAGCTTTAAAATTTATTTTGTTAATAGTCCCACATGTTAGGAATCATTATTCTTAATATATATCACTAAAAGTTTCTGCTTGCACTTCCTTTCAGTCTTCCTGTTATCGTGTCATGTATATACTCCTGATAAATAAAAATTGCTAGACGAGCATAAATATTCATTTATTCTTTCTTTAGTAAAACAATACACTAATTATTGTAAACTATAAGAATATAGAAAGCTAATTTGTTGTGTGGCTTTGCTGCCATCCCTACGTCCTTATTTATGTCATTCCCGCAAAAATGTTGTTGCGTGGATCGGTTTTTCCATCATTGCGAGAAAATTTACAATAGTAAATTGACGAAGCAATCTTGGGAAGAATTCCTGAGATTGCCATGCTCACTAACGTTCGCTCGCAATGACGACTTGGTATCTATGCAACAATGCCTCGCAGGGATGACATCGCGCAGGCTTTCGGATTCAATAATACTTTGCTAAAATAACCTCAAACTAACAATTACATATGAAATTAATTATTACCGTAATCATCATGGAAATACTCGCTGGAGCGGAAATAGATTTATTCGTTCCAAGTTTTCCTGAAATACAAGATACATTCAACCTTTCAACTTTTATGACAGAATTACTACTTGGTGTTAATCTAACTGCTTATTGTATTACTTCACTTATAGTCGGTAATTTAGGAGATAGGTACGGACGCAGACCAATTATTATACTCGGTTTACTGATTTTTAATCTTGGTAGTTTATTTTGTGTATTTGCAAATAATTATGCAGCTATATTATTTGGAAGATTTTTGCAAGGATGCGGGATATCATCGGTTGCAGTGCTAGTATATGTTGTTCTTGCCGATATTTATTCGGTACAAGAACAGCAAAGATTCATGGGCATTTTAAACGGCACTATTGCCCTTTCTATGGCAATAGCACCGGTTATAGGTAGCTACGTCAATTTATTTTGGGGCTGGCGTGGCAATTTTGTTTTGTTGCTTACAGTAGGTTTGATCAGCCTAATTTTTGGTATATTATTTATTCCAAAAAGAGAAGTTAATAAAAAAATACGTATTTCTTTAAAAGAATATATACCTATCTTCAAATCGCCAAAAGCTATATATTATATACTTACAATGATATTTCTTGCACAAGGATATTGGATATTTATTGGGATTGCTCCTATTTTATATATGCAAGATTTAGGTGTAACTTTAGAATATTTCGGACTTTATCAAGGAGCAATGGCGGCTCTATTCTCAATTATGAGCTTTTCAAGCGGTTATTGCTTTAAAAAATTCGGTATTAAAAATTGCTTCTATTTTGGAGTTATATTTATAATACTATTCCTACTAGGAAATAGCATATTAGTTGTATATAATATTAATAATCCTTTAACCATAACAATAGTTACTTTATTATTATCTCTTGGCGTGATATATCCGATTAACATATTATGGCCATTGCTTTTAGAAGCTATTCCGGACGGTAAAGCTCGTATGACAGCTATTTTCACTGCGGCTAGATTGATTTTAACGGCATTTGGGCTGCAATTAGTAGGATTTTTATATAACGGTACTTTTACTCCTCTTGGCATTACTATGTCTAGTGTTACGCTATTTGGGTTAGTAACATTACCTAAATTATTTAAGTACGATAAAGTCTTTGAGATTTCTAGTAACGTGTAGATGTCTTTATGTCATCAATTGTGTCGTCATTGCGAGGCAAAACTGTAAATTTTGACGAAGTAATCTCAGGAATTTGTTATTATTTCATAAGATTGCCACGCAGCCTACTGCTGCTCGCAATGACAAAAAAGCTGATTCACGCAGAAATAACCTAGAAACGGATGTAAGAAAAAATAAACAAATGATCAATAACAATTTTATCTTCAAGATAGCTTTCAGATATTTTAGAGCTAAGAAAAACGAAAAGTTTGTTTCTATTATTTCCGCCTTTTCTTTAGTGGGCGTAATGATTGGCGTTGCAGCATTGATAGTAGTCATGTCCGTTATGAACGGTTTTCATATAGAGCTTACTAAAAATATTATCGGCTTAAATGGGGATATAGTGATAAATCGGCAAGGTGGTAGTATTAATAACTATGAAGAGATTAAAGCCAAACTCCTAAAACAAAATTATGTAAAGCATGTAACATTCATTGCTCACGGTCAAGCTTTGGCTCTTGGTAAAAGTAATAATAGCGGTGTGCTTGTTAAAGGTATGAAATTAAAGGATCTAAGTGTAAGAAATGAAATTTTTAAAAATGTAAATTTTGGTAGTTTTGATAATTTTCACGGCAAAAACGTAATAGCACTCGGAGAACAATTAGCAAGCAATTTAGGCGTAACCGTTGGGGATAAGATTAGATTAATTTCACCGAATTCAGTTTCTACCGCCTTTGGCAGTATGCCAAGATCAAAAGAATTTAAAGTTATAGCAATTTTCAATAGCGGTATGTATGATTATGATTTGACAACGATATTAATGCCGCTTACCGCAGCACAAAATTTCTTATCTCTCGGCGACGATATTAATTTAATCGAAATTAATAGTCTAGATCCCGATAAAGCTCTCGCATATTCATATAAAATACAATCACTATTAGGTCCAACCCTATATGTATTTAATTGGCAAACCTTAAATTCACAATTTTTAAGTGCTCTTGCTGTTGAGCGTACGGCTATGTTTACTATTCTATCTTTAATTATTACGGTTGCCGCATTTAATATTATTTCAAGCTTATTTATGCTTGTTAAAGATAAAACTTCAGATATTGCAATTCTTAGAACTATGGGAGCAAGCACTAAGCAAATAATGCTTATTTTTATCTATAACGGAATGTTTATAGGATTACTTGGCACAACACTAGGTGTAATCCTTGGTGTTACCTTTTCTTATAATATTCAAACTATCAAGAATTATTTGGAGCGTATAACCGGTACTAAAATTTTCGAGGCAGCTATTTATTTTCTTTATAGTTTACCTTCAAAAGTAAGAGCTGAGGATATTATTTTAATTACCTCTTTATCTATAATATTGTGTTTTCTTGCGACAATTTATCCTTCTTATAGAGCCTCAAAATTAAATCCCGTGGATGCCCTAAGATATGAATAATACAGTCCTCATTTTAAAAAATATCTTAAAACATTACAGCCAAGGCAAAACTATTGTTAGAGTACTAGATGATCTTAATCTAACGGTTAATGAAGGTGAATTAATCGCTATAATAGGTTCTTCAGGTAGCGGCAAATCAACTTTACTACATATTGCCGGCTTGCTTGATAAACCTACAAACGGTCAAGTCATCATACCAAATAGCAAGTATCAAAAATATCATCTCATTCGTCTTCATTATTTAGGTTTTATCTATCAACAACATCACTTACTTAAAGATTTTACCGCTCTTGAAAATGTTATTATGCCAAGGCTTATTAGTGGTCTTGATCAAAAAGAAGCAATAGAAGATGCAACAAAGATATTAGATGATTTAGGGCTTGGGAAAAAACTCTATAATATGCCCGGAGAATTATCGGGAGGAGAACAACAACGGGTCGCTATAGCTCGGAGCTTAATTAATAAGCCGAAAATTATTTTAGCAGATGAACCGACAGGTAATTTAGATCCCAAAACTACAAATGAAGTGTTTAATTTATTTTTAAAAGTAGCAAGAGAACAAAATACCGCAGTTATTATGGTAACACATAACCATGAATTAGCACATAAAATGGATAAATTATATAAGCTAAAGCACGGATTATTAAATATAGCTTGATTTAAAGCTCAAAAATTCTAATAATTATATGTAGGTTCTGTGAAGATTTCTAAAAAGATTTAATTTTGGCTCTTTTTTGCTGCAAATTATAAGATTTTTTTGCAATATGAATAACTATTCCTTCAAAAACCTTATTAATTTTTGCTAAAAAATATCTTAAAATAGCAAATCAATTAGAAATTTTCACAGAACCTAATATTCTTTTAATAAAGGTTAGTAATGGCTGAGCCTATTATATTTACTCTTTTACTTGGAGATGAAGATCGGATATTAGAGACAATAAACAAGCAGGAAGCTCAAAATAAACTGCCTATTATCCGGCTAGAAGTTAATAAAGCATCACATATACCCGATAAAGAACGTATTTTTTCGGAGATCTTACAAGAATCCCGCAAAAAGGGCAAAACACCGATTTTTAATATTCAACTTAATAACAATAATATACAACCTATTTTTAAGGTACAAGATTTAATTAATTTACAAAATTTAAATATAAAAACTACTATTACTTTTGATCAATATAATTCATTACCCCAAAATTCTGAACTAGAAGCTTATTGGAAGCAAATTATGAAAAAAGTTGATCATGTTTTTTTTACAAATGAAGCAGATCAAAATTTATCTATAGCCGATGGTATAGTACCAAAAGATAAAACCACTACAATTACGGATATAAGTTTAGTAACATCTGTTTTTAACAATCTTGTATATGATCGTAAAATTGATCAATTACTTTCCGGTACAATACCTGATAAAGAAAAGCTAGATAAAATAATAAAAAACGCTAAAAATCAAGGCGGTAGAGTGATTATAGAAACTTGGCCTCTTTCTGCAGACGAAGCAACAAATCTTATCACTGCTAAATTCGGTATTACCTCTGAAGATCAAATTTACGGATTGAAACTCGAAATTAATGAAATCTTAAAAGATTCAAATAATGCTGCTGAAAACTTAAAAAAATATGTATCACAAATATCTAGGCAATTTCAAAAAGATTTAGGTAAAACTGAGGTAAATCCTATTGACTTTAATTTTAATACAAAGAAAGTTATGAATGATAGACCTAAGGATATACAAGTAGAACAAACAACATCCTATGAACCTCCAAAAGCAAACCAACCACAACCGCAAGGTTTTTTTAAAAGAATTTTTAACTATTTTAAAGATATAATAACTAATTTTAAAGAAGCAATATTCGGCAAAAAAGAAGAACCTAAAACTCACGAATCAACAACTCCAACTACGGAAGCAAAGCCGACAATAACAGAAGAACCACTAACCACTGTTGCATCTTCTATAAATCCACCGCAACAGCAAGTTCCCGCTAATCATCAAAAACCATGGGAAAAATTAGGAATTCCACAGGAAATGTATAAGGAATCTCTAAAAGCAGAACAACAATTAGCCAAACCAGTAATAGAGCCAAAACAGCAGATACCTGAAAAAAAATCATCACCGGTTATAAATACTGAAGATCAAGTTGGTGTTTATAATACAGGAAATATAAAACAACCTACTTATTTATACACTGAAGATGATATAAAAAATATATTGGAAGCAAATATAGATAAGAATATGTTCTCTATATTTCATCATGCCTCTTTAGAAGAGCCAGAAATACTAAAAGATACTCTTCGTGTTACAGTAGAAGATTTAATACTAGATAATAAGCCTGCAATTATACCACTAAATACAGGACATAAACATTGGTTACTCTTAATAGCTAGTAAAGATGATAAAGGTAATATAAACTTTATGTATAATGATCCCTATGGTGAGCCATTGGAATCTCGACCAAAAGTAACAGAATATATTACCGAAATTTATCCCGATGCAAAAATAACAGACCTAAATACCAGGCAACAAGAAAATGTATATGATTGCGGAGTTTTCGTATGCGATAGTGCGATAAAACTCTCTAAAGGGCAAAAAATTCTAACTACTGAAGAATCTAAAGAACAAGGTATAAATTTAAGAAAAGCTCAAGCTAATACATTATTAATACAGCAACAAGCAATAGCGATTGGACACGAATCACGCAAGACATCATCTACAAATAACAAATTTCAAAATCTTATTAACAGCCGAAAAACAAAAGATACTGAAAGGAGTCGTTGATAACAAAAAAAACATTAGGCAAAATCTATAATTACTAATATAATTATTTATAGTTAATTTATATTTTAACAAAGAATGACTACCATACTTGTGATCGTTATTATAATAATGATCGCCTTATCTGCTTTATTTGCCGCTACCGAAACTGCTATTACTGCTTCTTCCCCAGGGAAGATTCATAAACTTAAAATCGCCGGTAATAAGCGTGCTAAAACAGTTTTAGAGGTTCTTAAGAAAAAAGAAAAGGTCATAGGAACTTTATTAATAGGTAATAGTTTCATCAATACTGTTTGTACCACTATTGCTACTACTCTCTTTATTAGCTTTCTTGGAGATAATGGACCCATTGTTGCTTCCGGCGTTATGGCTTTTATAATTATTGTTTTTGCCGAAGTAGTACCGAAAGCAATAGCCGTTGCTAAACCTGAACAACTAGCATTAAAAATGGCTTCAACTATCGTAATATTTTTAAAGCTTTTCAAACCTATTAATATTGCTCTTGATTACATTACAAAAATATTTTGCTTCATATTTCGTATTAATTTAAATCCTCAAATATCAGGAACGGAAGAAGTAAGAGGCGTGATTGAGCATTACCATCAAGAAGGCGGAGTTTATAAATCTGATCGTAATATGCTCGGCGGGATATTAGATATACGTAATATGACGGTATCGGAAATTATGATTCACAGAAGTAGTATTATAGCCCTTAATATCGACCTACCTCATGAAGTGATAATTAAAACTTTATTATCGGGTGCTCATACACGTATACCTTTGTGGCAAGATAATAGAGATAATATAATAGGGATTCTCAATCTAAAAGATTTGCTTAAAGCATTATACGAAAATAATAATGATGCAAAAAAAGTTGATATTAATAAACTTCTAACCCCACCTTGGTTTATCCCTGAGAATGCACTTGTAGTAGATCAGCTACATGCATTTAGAGAACGTAATAATCATTTTGCTTGTGTTGTAGATGAGTATGGTACTCTACTAGGTATTATTACTCTTGAAGATGTTATAGAAGAAATCGTAGGACCCATTACTGATGAACATGATAGACTTAATAATGAAATTATCAAGAAGTCTAATACCGAGTTCATTATAAAAGGAACTACGACTATTAGAGATATTAATCGAGAACTTGATTGGAATTTATCGGATGAAGATGCAAACACTATAGCAGGATTAATAATCCATAAAATTGCTAGAATTCCAAATCAAGGGGAAGTAATTGAAATATTTAATTTAAAGGTAATTATTTTAAAGAAAATTGCCAATAAGATTGATAGCGTAAAAATTACCGTATTACCTACTACCGAGGAAACAATAAGCAGTGAGTGAAATCGGTAATTTTTTACTGCTAACAACGATGTGCTTGTCGGTTATCGGTTTGTCTTTTGTCTTTTATATCATTCCTGCGAAAGCGAGAATCCATAAAAAATCTCTATTTTATAGACTGGATTCCCGCTTTCGCGGGAATAACAACTACCTCATTACTTTCCCCTTCTACATAGCTGCCTCATGTGCTATACTTGCCTTTTTTACCCTAGTCTATGCTTTTATTATCTCTGACTTTTCACTACAAAATGTTTTCTTAAATTCCAGTACTTTAAAACCTTTAATATATAAAATAGCCGGTAGTTGGTCGAGCCACGAAGGCTCAATGTTATTATGGTTTTGTTTATTACAAATCGTTAGTTGCTGTTATATATTTTTACTTGAAGATAACCGTCTTAAATTTTTATCTATTATTATTCTATCAGCCATACAATTATTTTTTAGCAGCTTTATTTACTTTACCTCCAATTCTTTTAACGTGTTTTCTTTCGTTCCTAAAGAAGGGTTAGGCTTAAACCCAATGCTACAAGATATTGCTTTGAGCATCCATCCTCCTCTGCTTTATTTAGGCTATGTTAGCTATGTAGTACCGTTTACTATTGTTTGTGCCTCTATGTCATTCTCATACCCACTTATGTCATGCCCGCGAAAGTGGGAATCCATTAATGACATAAAACTTCTCAAAACATTTTCCAATATCGGTATCTTATTTACTACCATAGGAATTAGCCTTGGTTCTTGGTGGGCATATAGAGAACTCGGCTGGGGCGGATTTTGGTTTTTTGATCCGGTAGAAAATATTTCACTATTTCCTTGGTTATCCGGAATTATGCTCCATCATTCTATAATTGTAACAACAAAAACCGGACGTATGCAAAACTGGACGATAATTTTATCCATCATTACTTTTTTATTGGTAATATTTAGTACTTTTTTAGTACGTTCCGGTTTTATTACCTCAATTCACTCTTTTGCATTCTCACCTGAGAGAGGAATATACTTGCTTGGGATATTTTTGATTATGGGGATTGGTAGTATTGGGTTGTATACTACCACGTCATTGCGAGGAAATACATTAGCATTGACGAAGCAATCTCAGGAAACTAACCGAGATTACCACAGCCACTTTCGTGGCTTCGCAATGACGAATTGTGGAAACTCCATACTCCTCGGTAATATATTCCTCCTTCTTAGCCTTATTGTGCTAATAGCTGCCACACTTTATCCGCCAATTTACTCTTTATTCGACGATAAACCTATTATTATTAGTGAAACATTTTTTGTTAATAATTTTATTATATTCGTTATCCCTATTCTTGGTACCATAGGATTATTTACTACCAGAAGCTCTATTAAAAAACATATTATAATTCTAATATTATCTCTAATAATTACTTATTTAATATCATTAAAAGTAACATTTAGTGTTATATCTATTTTAACTATAATCGCATCTATATTTCTTATGCTTCATAATATTCATTATCTTTTGGTTAAAACTAATTATTGTAGAAATAGACTTAAAGCAAGTAACGCTAGCATGATCCTTGGGCATTTTGGTTTTGCACTAATTAGTTTTAGTATTACTATGAATACATTATTACAAAATGAAATGGATTTTACCGGCAGAGTAGGAACAAGTAAAACATTTAACGAATTTAAAGTAACATTGCAAAATATTAAGTTTGCTCAAGGTAAAAATTATTATAGACAAATCGCTGAATTTTGGCTTGAGGATAATAGTCGTAATATAACTATATTAAAGCCGGAAAATAGGCTTTATATAGTTGAAAAGAGTTTATCGCAAGAAAGTGATATATACTCTTACTTATCATATGATCTTTACGCAGTTTTAAGTAATATAGACGGCGATATAATCCATGCTAAAATATATTACAAGCCAACGATGAGCTTTATTTGGCTTGGAATTATTCTTACCACGTCCGGTTTTTTTATTGCACTAATCAGAAAAAATTCTAGCTAATTTGAACCATCACATTTAAGGTTTAAAATTTTTATACTATTCGGATGATCAGCTCCGAATTGTTCTATCTGATTATTACGGAATTTTTCATACCAAAATTTCTTAGGTAAAGTACAACTAGCTTTAGCGGCTGCAAAATACATATTACTTATTTCATACACATTTTTCATATTTTCTTTATAGTTATTTCAATATATATTTTCAGCAGTAGCATAAGTATCTACCGCCTCTTCATTTTGATTAAGTAACACTAGTGCATTCCCTTCAGCAACAAACGTTTTTGCCAAATCTATATCCGGTGATATAATAATCTCTTTGTTAGGTCTAGTTGGATCATTAAGAAAAATTGCTTTAGCTTTTTTATTCTAGAGCTTCGGTAACATCACCTAAACCTAGTTTTGCTCTTGATTTTTGGGTAAAAATTCGTCCAAATACTTGATTTTCCTCTTTTTTACTCGACTTATTCATATCATATACTTGTTCTAATAAAGAAAGAGCTTCCTGATGTTTCTTAAGATTATTTAATACATCTAATTTAATGAGATATGAACCGGTAAGAAATAAATCTTTAGGTTTCATCCCGTTTTCAATACAAGCATTTATAGTATCGTCAATTCTTCTTAATGCTTCATAATTTTTACCTTGGATATTAAATAATTTAGCTTTTGCATAATATATAGTTGCTATGTCAGTTTGATCTACTAGATTTTGATTGAACATATCTTCAATCATTTGGATATTTTTTTCTGCTTCTTCCAGATTTCCTAGCTGAATATTGGATATAGCCGCACCGAAAACTACATTACATTTTATGGAATCATATCCTTTCACTTCATCAAATACCTGCTTAGCTTTCGTATTATATTCAATTGCTTTTTTAGGATCTGACCAAGTTCTATAATACCACCCTATGCGTCCTAAATATGCAGTATAAGCAAATTTTTCTTCATTATTCATTGTCCATAATTTAAATTTACCTTTTTGATCGTTTTTATCAAACCAATTTACTAATTTTTTTGAGTTATATAAATCGGAAGAATTAGCATATTGTATTAATAAATTTATAACTCTAAAATTTTATATATCGTATTTTGCTGCATTTCTTGTAATTAATCCGGTATAGTTTTAGCATGTCTAAAAATACGCCCCTTTACTAAACTTTTAGGTATAGAATTTAAAAGATTAGTAACACTATGTTCAATATATTCTTTATTTCCTTTATCTCCATTTATTTGTAATATTTTTTCATCTATAACATCATACATTTCAAATATCAGATTAACTTCATTAGGTTCAATATTAGAGATCAAAGCAAATTTAGAAAGCTAATAAATATAATCGTCTAGACTATGCTTATCTTCAGTAATAGAATTTAATAATTCTTTTGAAAAACTTTGATTATTAAGCAATGCTATCCAATCTAGTAATCTCTTGGCACTAGGCTTTAATTCATTGCTAACAAGTTTTATATTTAGCTCAATTTTATCCTTAGAGGCTTTTATCTTTTTCTTGTATTTCTCTAAGTTTAAACCTTGTATTTGATTTAATATTTGTGCTCCTTGAACTACGAGAATCGGATAACCTCCAAATTCTTGAGTCAAAAAATTTATTAATTCCGGATTTTTATTTTCCAATATATTTTTTGCAAGTAATGCAGCTTCCGGCTTAGTGAAAGCGTTTGCTTTGATTATGTTAGATAATAATTCATCGTCTTGGGAACAAAATATAATATTACCGTTATACTCCCAATTAATAAAATCCTCTATTTTTTTATTCTCGCCTATTTTTAAATTATCAAACACCAATAACCATTTATCTTTACTTGCTAGATAAACCATTAAATCTTTCTTCATCACTGCCATATCTTCTGAAATCACCGGTGATTTTACCTCGGTATTAATAGCTTTAGATAATTTGAGTAATTGCTGCTCTATATTTAGATTACAATCAATTAACCAAATTATGTTATAGTTATCTTTATTTTCATAAGCGTACATTCTAGCAAGCTGCGTTTTAACCCATACCGCTTACCCCTACTACAACTACACTAGATTGCTTATATTTATTAAGATTTTCTTTTAGTTTTTCCAATTGGGATACATGATTTATAAAATAGCTAACCGGTACAACTACATTGGATATTTGACTTTGAGCAAATATACTTCCGCTTATTAGAAGCATAATAATCACTAATATATATTTTTTCATAATATTTATTAGTTTTAAATTCTTAGCTGTAAAAATTTATATCTTTTCGACTCAAAGTCAATAAAACTTGAGGTTAGTGAAGGTATTGCACGGGGTGGAAAAGTAGGTGATGTCATTCTCACATAGGCGGGGGGTTGTTGTATGGCTCGTTTATGTCATTCCCGCGAAAGCGGGACTTCAGTAATTTAAAGATTATACACAATAAGTTTGTAAAATTAAAAGCTCGATTTATCTCGCTTTTTTCTGGATCCCTGCCTACGCGGGGATGACATATAGTAGGTTTTTTGAGCCATGCAACAAGGCATGTAGGCGGGAAGAAAGAACAAACAAAGCTCCCTTTTTTCAAAGAGAGCTTTTTTCTTGAGGAACTTATAAACTTGCTAATCGGGAGCAATTAGAAGTTTACACGGACTTTTAGAGTACCTTGATGTGCAGTATATTTACTTGCAATCTGAGCATCGTAACCGATTCCGTACTCCATCTTAGCATCAGATCTTATGCTTACACTTAAACCTAAATTATAAGATGTTTTAGCGGTTCTATCAGACTGGCTGATACACGGAGTAACTTGTCCGTCTAATACAGACTGAGTTTTAGATAATCTACCGTTTACTTTGTGAACCACAAAAGCGTGCACTTCCGGATATACCGCAAGATCAGTTATGTTCATAGTACCGCCGGCTACTTTAGCACCTACTATTAAATCGGTTCTATCGCTAAACTTGCTGTTAACTTGCTTGTTTGCAACTGTTGTACCGGTTTCTTTGTAGTTTTCGTCAGAAGACTTTAAGTAGCTAAGTCCTGCCATTGGAGTTACTAACACACCTTGCATTGCATTGTAATCATAACCGACTGTTAAGTTACCACCGAATGTCATGTTATTGTAATTACCGACAGCAATTTGCTTGCTCATATTACCGTTAGCATCGAAGAAGTAACGCTGACTTTTGTTCTTCACTTGGTTTAAGCTAAATATTGCACTACCTTGAGCAAAGAAGTTCTCAACAAGCTGCTGGGCACCATATAGAGAGAATGAGAAACCGTTAACGTCGGTTTTATCACCTTTCTTATAATCTTGGTGTTTTATATCAGTTTTAGTGATACCGATAGCAGCACCGATCATTAAGTTATCGTTAGCTAGCGTATCTAAACCAATTACGACACCGGTGGTTTTAGCTTTATAACCAGCTAAACCACCTTTCTTACTTTGATGTGCATCAGTATAGAAAGGTTTTGCCCATATACCGTAAGCTACATTATCAACAGCCTCGTCACCTGCAGCAACCGCAGCCGGTATTGCTCCAGCTTCAGCTCCAGCCATTTCAGCAGTTTCAGGAGTACCTAAATATCTAAGAGCACCTAATCTGTTACCAAGTTGAGCTTGGATATCTTTAGCTACATCTAATTGTGCATTAGTTACGGCCGCACTTGTATCGGTAACGATAGCTCCGACAAAGTTAGCAGAATCAGCACTATTTTTAGCTAAAAGAAGATTATTATATGCTGCAGTATTAGTTGCATTTACAAATGTTGTAACGTTCTGACCTACACCCGGTGCACCTCCAAACGGACTATTTACGATATCATTAGTAACTACGTTTTCTGCATTGTTAGTACGTGTTATTACATAATCTCGGTTAGCAGCACGTATTAAACCATAATTTACGAAACGATTACTTCCGGTTACAGCAAAGTTAGGACCTCCTAAAGTACCGTTAAATCTAGCACCACCTTGGATTAAAGTATAAGTTTGTGTATCACTGAAATTTGCATTGGCATTATCTTGTACGTTAATGGTTGTAGTGCCTGTGGTTGTTGCATTAACTTGAGCACCTTCCGCGATAACGATGTGACCTATATTACCGTTTGCTACTGTTAAAGTAGTTTCAATAGAAGTATTGTTTCCCCATGTTGAAGTACCACTTGCAAATGTTAAAGTATTTGTAAGAAGATCGATTTCACCGTTAATAGCAGTAGTACCGCCGCCTAAAACTACATTAGAATTTAAAATACCTAAGTCATAAGTACCAAAGTCTATGACTTGTGAATAAATATTTCCTTGTAATCCTGCACCATTATCACTACCTGTAAATCTAACAGAAGCTACAGGAGTACCTGAATCACCTATATTACCGACGAATGCATTACCTAAATAAGTTACAGTACCGTTATTAGCTTTAGTAGTAACAATCATACTTGTAGAATTAGAAAATATACCATCAGCAAATCTTACATTAGCATTACCGTTAACACTTCCAAGAGTAATTTTACCGTCAAAATCTGTTCCGGCTATACCGCCTGTAGTAACAGTTACACCGTCATTAATTGTTGCGTTAGTTGCAATAATATTACCTAAGTTGTTATAGTCTGTAGTAAACGTTACTTGCTTTAACTGTGAAGCGCCAATACCTGTGCCTAAACCATAAACTGTACCAGGGGTATTAGGAATACCACCGCTAAGTGTGACAGTACCTTGATTATTGTTTATAGTACCAATACCTGCATATAATGTAGTAGCATTAACGATTATGCCGTTATCGCTTCCAAGACCTAGACCTACGATATTATTTTGATCACCGATTACTTGACCGTTAGCGATGACACTATCAACACCTAAAACAATCACGCTAGGAACATCAAAACCTGTAGCTGTTTTATTACCTACGGTACTTCTAATTGTTAAAGGAATTGCGTTGTCTGCATCATTGAATGAAATGCCGTTAGGTAAGAATAAAGCTGTACCTAAACTTGCATTTTCAAAAGCAATCGTATCAGTCATAGCACCATGATAACCTGCATTACCTATCTCATTTATCACTACGTTACCGGGACCAGAAACCGTTATTTGTCTTAAATTATTAACAGGTACAGCTTGTTTGTTTAATGTTACGGTAACAGGACCGGTGTTAACGAATTCTACTATACCGGTACCATCGGCAGATGCAACAAAGTCTGCAGTATAGTTACCACCGAGTTGTAAGGTAGAATTAGCTTTAATTGTAGTTCCACCGTTAAATGTTGCATTACCTAAGAACTTAACAGTAGTACCGTGACCTAATTCTACAGTATTAAACTTATTACCTTGTTGTCCACCGACTGTACCGCTTACTATATTTATTCCACCGGCATCAAAGACGAAAGAACCTACGTTAGCATCGGTAGTAGTAATATTAGTAGCATATAAGTTTACACCTTCACCAACATTTAATATAGTATCAGCATGAACCCCTTTAGATCCAAAATTAATTTCTGCAAGTGGATTTGCAGCACTACCTAAATTTGTACCGGCTGCAAGAGTTGTATTATCATTTACAACAGGATTAAATATTATTTTACCTTGACCGGCAGCATTTGTAGTTCTTGTTATTAAATAAGCATTATGAGCGAATTGTACTGAACCGTTATTTCCAATAACTAACTCGTTAATAGCAACATTACCGCCATTTAAAGCTGTTTTACTTGAGCCAACATTAAATTGTCCAAGAGTTTTATTATTAGCTCCAATAGTACCGCTAATAGTTAAAGTTTGAGCATTTGTTAGGCTACTCGCATCAACAACGCCTGTTTGATCAGTAGCTATAGCTAAATCAAAATCAACTAAAATATTATTTTGAGTGCTTATTAATTTAATAGTACCACCGTTAGCCTGGAAATTAATCGTTCCACCAACATTAGCACCGATAATATTTGCTCCACCAAGTGTTAATGTTTTTGTAGCATCGTTAGCTAAAGTAATGCCTTGTAACGCAGCAGCACCGCCACCGTTACCTATATCGCCGGTAATTGTAGCACTACCGTCTAAGGTAATAGTACCGGCTGCAAGAGCACCGACGACAACAGCAGTTTGGTTAACTTTACCGTTTATAACTGTACCGTCAGCAAGTTTAAAGACAGAACCGGCATTTCCTAAACGTAACTCGGCAGTATGTGTTCCTGATAATTGGACAACTCCGACACCTGATGCTTCAATTGCTGTAATATTATTTGTCACCGCAACATTTGCATCTGTACTAGCACTTGCTAAAGTACCGTTAGCAGCAAAAGTTATCACACCTGCAGTGTTACCGGGATTTCTAGCATCACCTGTAAAATTACCGGTAAGGGTCATAGTATCAGGAACTGTAATCTGTGCTGCAAGATTACCGAAATCAGTAGTACCAAAGTTTGAGTTTTGGGTTATTGCAACTTGAGAAGCTTCTGTTTTAAAGGCAGTAGTACCGTCTGTACCAACGTCAACTATGTGTCCAAAATTTACTTGTCCGCCTGCATTAGCACTTTGTATAACCATGTCTTTAGCATAAACTTGTCCAGCGATTGTTGCTGCATTACCATTATCTACGCTAACAATAAATCCTGCAGCTCTACCTGCGCCATTATTAGTACCTATTACTGCATTAGCAGGGCCTGCATTAGCTATAAGTTGACCAACTACTGCAACAGTGTTAAATTCGATAATACCTTTTAGATTACCGCCTAAACTTCCTGTAACGTTAAAGTCGGTAGCAGCACCATGCTTACTTAATAATACTAATCTACCCGTACCGTCTGTTCCATTAAAATTAATAGTAGCACCACCTGCTTGTAAATTTAAAGCATTAACATTAGTAGCATCAGTATTGAACATGAAACCTTGATCGTCACCGATATTAATTGCCTTAACAGTAGCAAAACTTTTATCTGAAACTTGAATAAATCCATTAGTAACATTTAATGTACTGTTAGCACCATTAGCTATTACAGCATTATTTCCAAGTATAAGAGGCGCTTTTTGAGTTGTAGGATTTGCTAAATTAAATTCTAATGTAGAAGCCGCAGCACCGAAGTCTATTCTTCCTACACCGCTAAGATCATTATTGGCAATAGCAGCACCACCATTAAATTGTGCAACAACATTTTGAGCATTTTTTGTAACAGCAGCTTGTGCATTAGTAATACCTTGACCTGTTATAGTAAGAGTTTTACCGGCATCAAGCATAAGGTCAAAGAAGTTACCTTTATTAGCAACATTAGTGATGAACCCTAAGGTAGTATCTGCACTCACTGTCACTGCTAAATTGTTTGCAGTATCTAAAAACAAACCGTTAAAACTACCGGCTGGAGTATTTAAATTAATACCATTATTAGCATTAGCAGTAATAACTGCATTTAGAGCAACCGCAACATTTACAGGAGGAACGGCGGCAGTTTGGTCAAATCCCGCACCATCAACAGTTGTAGCAACTCCGTTTGTTGTTCTATTCTGCTGTATAGCAGCACCCATAGCTGAACCTGCAAAACTGGCTACTATGGTAGCTGTAGAAGCAGTTACCAACCCTGCGGAAATTAATTTTTTTAGAAAATTTGGTTTTTGAGCCATAATTTTTGTCCTATATTTAAGTTAAAATTTAGTACCTAGTATTAAAACAAACTTATCAAGCGTGAGTCAAGATATCCCACATTTGATAAGGAAATAACCTAATATTTTGTTTCAATAGTTTCTAAACTACGGGCTGAGCATACTATATATTGTATATAATTACAAGCATCACTATAGTTTTTTTATAAAGTTTTAATAAATGTTATATTTTTACCACATTGGCGTTATGCCTTATCAGTGTCATCCCGTGGCTTGACCGCGGGATCCAAAAAAAAATAACTTAATAAGTATATATTTTTGATTTTTTTATATGGATACCGCTACAAGCTCGCAGTATGACACCAAGAACTGGATCCCGTGGTCAAGTCACAGGATGACAAACTAATTATCCCCCTACTCTTCGTTAAATATTAGCACTGCAGCAGTATTTGTCCATTTTAGCATTTCGTCGTATTTAGTATGCCAAATATGCATAATTTCTTTTTCATATTCTACAATTTGCTCTTCTAATCCTTCAAATTGTTTCACCATTTGACATGCTTTAGAAAGTATCATGTCATTAGTAACGTCAAAAACTTTTTTCAAATGACGATCTTGTTCTTCTTTATAATTTAAATGAGCTGCTCTACCAAGCTCGGCATCTTTATGCATATCTTCACTTCTTATCTGTATTTCAAAATTACGTTTAGAGTGTAAAAGCTGCATTATATTATGAAGAGACTGATAGCCGTTGCTTTTTGGTCTATTGATATAATCTTTGGTGTATAACCAATCTAAATGCGGAGAACTCTTAACTACGTCCAAAGCATTATAGCATAGAGCTTTAGATTTAACTATAATCCTACATGCAATTAAGTCTTTCAATGCATCAATCGGTACTTCTTTCCTTTTCATCTTTTTTAAAACAGAATAAGGTTCTTTAAGACGCATATATATCTCATTTTCTATGTCTGCTTTATTTAAATCTTCTTTAAGCAGATTAATAATATCACAAATCAAATCCCCTCCTGCTACCTAAAATTCTCTATATCTCTATTCTTAGTAAATATTACCCTATAGCTTTTAGAACTTAAATCCACAAGACTGTTCATAACACTATTCAAGTAATTTATAAAATTAATTCTTTAACTAAAAATTAAAAAACAGATTAATAGTAAAAATAAATTTTTTTCAATATAATTGTTTAATTAATTTTAACTTAGATTAATTGGATAAGTTCCTTAATAGCCATTTTACGGCTAAATACCTGCCGTTGTGCAGTTCCGTTGTCATCCCGTGGCTTATGACCACGGGATCTTGCATCACAGACTGTGTCCTAAGATACCGTGGTCGAGCCGCGGTATGACATTAAATGAATAATAGCATTAAGCAATAAACAAGTCAGAAAATTTATCTATAGAACTTTCCGAAACACTACCTAGAACTTCAGACATTTTGTTAAATTCTCCGGTACATTCAAGCACTATATCTACGCCTGCATCTAAAACTTCTTTGGTTATATCTGCCATGCTACCGCTTAAAGCTTTCATATCTATTGCATCGGAAATAATAAGCCCTTTAAAGTCGATATTATTTTTAATATAGTCTATCACTTTTTTTGATAGGGTAGCAGGATTTTCAGGATCAAGAGCTTTGTAAATTATATGTGCCGTCATAGCAAGTTTAATATTATCGTGCTTCGCTAGCTTCTTAAATACTTTAAAGTCTGTTTTTGCTAACTCTTCTATATCAGCATCGACAATCGGTAATTTTTTATGGCTATCCACCGTAGCTCTACCATGGCCCGGAATATGTTTTATACAAGCCCCGACTTTCTCTTCTTGTAATCCGTCTATAGCAGCTAAACATAAAGGCACGACTACTTCTGGATCCCCGCCGAAACTTCTATCGCCGACTATCTTGTCTGCTCCTTCGTGGATCAAATCCGCTACCGGTGCAAAATCTAGATTAATGCCTACTGTTCTCAGCTCTTTCGCAATATCACTATAATTTTGTTTACATGCTTGGGGATCAGTAAAAGTTTGAGCAGCCGGAGCGTCATAAAAAGTCGGTGCTATGAGCCTTTTTACCCTACCGCCTTCTTGATCTATAGAGATGATAGTATTTTCCCCTAATACTTCTTTTATATCTGCAATAAGCTTAATAAGGGCTTCTTTATCCTGCGCACCGTTATCATTCTTTCTAATATTACGACGGAATAAAATTACACCTAAAGGATTATGCTCTTCAAATAATTCTTTTTCGGCATCGGTTAATTCAGGACCAGATATACCTATAATTACTGGCTTTACCATTTGTCTTATTGCCATAATATGCTCTTTTCTTTAAAATGTGATATGACAAGTACTATACGCACGTCATCGAGGAATCGGCAAGAATTTTTTTTATTTGAAGAGACAAATTATGAAAGTTGGTAAGTAATATATCGATTCTAGCGGTAGAAAGAGATGTAATATCTTTATTTAAAGATTTTTGGAGTAGATCAATATCATTAGCAGTATAATATTTTCTATTATTTATTTTATAATTAGATAAATCAGGGCTTTTTGTCTCTAGATATCTTAATTGATGTAAAGCAATATTTAAATGCTTAATCACTTCACTAGCAGAATAATATTTTTTTGTTAGCTTATTGTTTGTCATATACTCCGAATACAGATTTTGTTGCATGGCTCGTTTTATGTCATTCCCGCGTAGGCGGGAGTCCCAAAAAATAACCTTAATATTGATACAAATTATTGACAAAATAAACCTAAAAAAACAAGTTTTTATAGGTTTTACTGGATTCCCGCTTTCGCGGGAATGACATAAAACGAGCCATGCAACAAGCCAACAAATTATAACGAAGTTCATCGAGTAGATTCATTAATTAAAGCTTTTAATTTAGAAGAAGGGACAAAACGTAAATTCTTTTTTGATTCTATAATTACCGGTGCTTTGGTATGAAAATTTATTCCAGGACGTGGATTTTTTTGTTTAATCTCAAAGCTACCAAAATTCTTTAAAGTTAATTTTTGCTCTTTTGCTATTTCTAAAATATTAGAAAAAACCGTATGAACTATTTCCTCGCATAAATTATTTGGAAAACCCAATTTAGAGCTTAACATAGCTGCAATTTTTTCTTTGGTAATAGTCATAAATAATACCGATTTTTAAGGGTATATTGTCCGCAGTCATTGCGAGGAGAAACTATAAGTTTCGACGAAGCAATCTCAGGAGTTTATCCTACTTTATGAGATTGCCGCGTCGATATTACGCATCTCCTCGCAATGACGTTAAAAAATTACGAATTTGCTTTTTCTTTATCGTTACTATATTCGTTAATATTTTTATTTAGCTCTTCTAATTTATCCACTAGGTGCTGACGTATTTTTTCTTGCTTCTTGCTGCCTGCTTTTTTATAATCTTCCATTTTTGCTTTTACAGCATCTATAGATTTTTGCAGTTCTTCACCTTTTTTATCTTTCTGATCTTTTACATTCTTTTTTATCTCTGCAACGCTTTGGGCTATCTGATCATAAGTATTGCTTAAGGTCTGATTAAATTTATCAACTCCCGTTTGTGCTAGGTTTGTTAAATTGTCTTTTAATTCCTGTAAGTTTTCGGTAATTGTTTTTGTACTGCTTGTAGCTACTTCTTCAGTTTGCACTTCATTTGCTTTTGTGTCATCCTTGGTAGGCAAATCTGCAAAAATACTAGGTGTTAATAATAAAGTAGCGGTAGCACCTAATGTTATTAAAATTTTTTTCATTATATTCTCTAATTATTTATGTTTATTATTATATTGTTCAACTTTCTTACTTAAATCATCAAGTTTTTTCACAAGAGTTTGTCTATATTCTTCCACTTTATCATCTTTAATTTTCTGATAATCCTGTAACTCTTTCGTTAAATTTTTATATTGCTCTTTTATAGTTTCTAAAGAATGGTCTTTACTATCCTTAGCATGTTCCTCTAAATCATTAATTTTGACGGATAATTTATCCGCTACTTCATGACATTTTTTATTAAAATCGACAGTAATAATTTTAGCAGAGTCCTTAAGATTTTTATGTAATTCTTCAAGTGCTTCACTTATAGTTCTCATAAAACCTCTTTATTGAAATAGTTAATAAAAATTAAACTTAAGTATTATATATACCGGTATCATAAATAATATAATTATAAAAAGCAATTTTAAAAAGTACATATTGAATATATAGTTATTGTATCAAATAAATTTGAGGGTGTTATGACATTAGAACTAGGAAAAAAAGTGCCTGATTTATCTTTACACATAGGTCAAGATAACGTAATTAAACTATCGGATTTAAAAGGAAAATTCGTAATATTATACTTTTATCCGAAAGACGATACACCTGGATGTACTATTGAAGCACAAGATTTTAACAAGCTAAAACCGGAATTCGATAAACTTAATACGGTAATTATCGGAGTATCCAAAGATAAGCTTGACTCTCATGATAAATTTAAAGAAAAATATAGTTTAGAATTTGATTTAGCCTCTGATGCAAATTCAAATTTATGCGAACAATTAGGGGTATGGATAGAAAAATCAATGTTCGGTAAAAAATATATGGGTATTGATAGAGCTACGTTTTTACTTGATAAGGAAGGCATAGTCAAGCATATTTGGCGGTCGGTAAATGCTAAAAATCACGCTCAAGAAGTACTTGAGAAATTACAGACTATGCTTTCTTAAAATGTCATACCGTGGCTCATTTTTTTATCATTGCGAAGAAATTGCATAGCAATTGACGAAGCAATCTCAGGATATTTGACGAGATTGCCACGCAGCCTACGGCTGCTCGCAATGACGTTTCATTTCTTCCATCTATTGTGAAACCAAAACCATTGAGAAGGATTTTGCTTAACCCATTCTCCTAGCATTTGATTAATATTAAGCATAATATTATAGCAATCGGCTTTATTATCGCCGGTTTGCTCAAACTTTAATTGCGGGTGAACTATTACTTTAAAATAACTGCCTTTAGTTCTAATGATTTGGCAAGGTATAATTGGATATTTATACTGCAAAGCAATTTTAGCGATGGCGCTTGCAGTCATAGCAGGATGCCCTAAAAAAGGCACTTCAATTCCATCGTTCATTTTTTGATCAACAAGCATAACAATAGCTTTACTCTCCTTGATAGCCCTGACTAAAGCTCTGCTACCTTCAGGACCTTTCGGTATAAGTTTTAATTTATCACCGGCACGACTTTCATTAACCAACTTGTTAACATACGGGTTATTTGCTTTACGATAAATTACGGCAACTTTCGGATAAAATTTATGAAGAATCCTAAGACTAATATCCCAATTGGCAAAGTGACCGCTAAATAATAAAAAAGGTTGTCCTTCAAGTTTTTTAATATTTGCTATGCCGATTATTTCGATTCTACGCTCTAACTCGGCTTCATCCATCTTGCCAACATATGTAAATTCACCGATAAACCTACCGAAATTATCCCAAGTTTGATCTATGATTTTTTCAACATCACACATATCGCCGAATACTACTTTAATATTTCGTCTAGCAATTTTATTAACAGCACATAATATACCGACTTTTCTTGCTATAAAACTACAAATATCCGCCGCTTTATCTACACCGAATATTCCTATTACTTTCAGGAATATAACAACGATAAAATACTCAATTAAATATCTGAGCTTTTTTAAAAATTTTTTCATTTAATAAATCAGGATTATTTATAGATAATTCTACATCTAGACAGACAATATTATTATTTAAATCATTAAACTTAACATGATCTTTTCTTGTAGTAACTAAGGTAGCATTATGCTCTTTAGCTAATGAATATAAATTTTCTAAATCTGCTTGTAAATAATTATAATGATCAGGAAAAATTTTGTAACCGGTTATATTTAATCCGTAATTTTTTAAAGTCGCAAAGAAACGCTCAGGATTACCGATACCGCTAAAAGCAAAATAATTTTTAGTTTTATCTATATTATTTGAAGGAACTATTTGAGCATTTATTAACTTATTGACATAAGGAGTTAAAATATTCGGTATTTTATCTTGGTGACTACTGACTAAAAAAATTAAATCAGCTGCATCAAGGGCTTTATTTGGATATTGTCTTAAAGGACCGGCAGGAATTAGAAAACCGTTGCCGAAAAGCCTTTGGCTATCTACTGAGACTATAGTAAAGTCTTTATGAAAATAAGGATTTTGTAGGAAATCATCAACTATTATTATATCAGGTTTAAGTTCGTTAATTAACGGCACAATCTCTTTAATATTTTTAGCAGCAATAACTGCTCCGTACTTTGCAAGTATTACCCCCTCATCTCCTGCCTCTAATGCTGTATGTCCTTGATGTATGGTAGTTGCACTTTTAAGGTTACTACCATAAGCCTTAGTTACTATTACAAAACTTACATTTCTAGCTTTTAGTAATTTGGCTAGATACATTACTATCTGCGTCTTACCCGTACCTCCTACGCTACAATTACCAACACAAATAACTTTAGCAGGCAACATAATAGGACGTGCTAAACTAGCTCGTAAATAGCCTAAAAATTGATATATCAAGCTTATAGGCAAAAACAAATAAGCTATAATATTTCGCTTCTGCCAAAATTCAGGATATAAAAATTTGATCATAGTTTAACATTTACAGTAGTTAAAAATAAAGTCAAACGGATTGATTGCTTTATTATCTAACAGAATTTCAAAATGCAAATGTTCACCCGTTGCATTACCAGTGCTTCCTTGTATACCGATAAATTGACCACGCTTAATTTTATTTCCTTCCTTGACTGACATTTCTTTTAAATGAGCATATTTCGTAACAAATTTGTGTCCATGTTTAATCTCAACAAAATTCCCGTAATTAGGTGCTCTAGCGGCTTTTATAACAATTCCGCTTGCTGCTGCATATATCGGTGCTGCTTTTTTAGCTTGTAAATCAATACCGCTATGGAAACATTTCTTTTTTCTTTTCTTTTTATGAGGACTTGTCCTAGTTCCGTAATGGCTAGTAATTTTCGGCTCATATTCCGGCATCATAAGCGGTATTGTACTAATTATTTTATCAAGCTTGGTTAATTCCGAGATATTATTCCTATGAGTTTGTTTTTTTGCAAAATAGCTAGCTTCCGGTTTAGAGAGAAACTTATATTTTGAATTTAGTTTTGTTACAACTGCCTTTATATCAGCTATTTTTATTTCGGCTGCTTTATTAAATTCTGCCGGGTTTTTATTATGGAATTTGTGTAAAAAAATCTTATTTTGTTTAGGGTTATTAATTATTAGACCTAAGTTTTTTGCATATATACATTTGCTATTTTTGTTTGTTAAATCATACTGTACTACTAAATCCGCATGGCTGATTTTATATTTTTGCTTTAATTGAGATGAAGTAGTAGAAAGTAACGTAGTATCACTAGATTCTTTAATACTGCTACAACCTTGAACAATAAAAACTATAAACAGTAAAAAGATATATTTTTTAAAGGACATTAAAGATAAATGTATGTAAATTTCAAATTAAGAGTGCCACTTAAATATTCTGTTAATCTCTCTAATTCTCCTCTAATATTTGGAGGGTTAATTAACATTAACCCACACTTTACCATATTTTTATCACTATTTAAAAGCTCATATTCAATAATCATAGTTTCTTTAAATCCGATATTTTTGTAATTGTGGTAAAAATCACGGACTAAAGATAAATCTTTTATAGGATACCAAATGAAGACAGTATTATTAAGAACTCGTAGCTTAATTTTTTTTAAGTGCTTCAAGTAATTTTTGAAACTCATTTTTTACTTCAAAAGGCGGATCAAGAAAAATTAATCCTCTATTCTCTTTAAATGGTAGCAAAGCTTTGATAGCATTATAAGCATCTATATTATGCGTATCATTTGGTAATAATTTTTTTAAACTTAAATAATCGCTTGGATGAAGTTCGCAGGCAGTTAAGCGATCATTTGGTCTTAATAATTGTTTAATTATAAAAGGTGAACCTGGGTAGTGACTTTTGCCTGCTATATTTATTATATTTAAAAAAGTTTGTAAGAGCTGAGGAATAGGATCGGTAGCTTGCAGTAATTTATTAATTCCCGTATCGCTTTCTAGAGTTTTAGAAGCCGCCTCCGAGTTTAAATCGTAAAGACCTAGCCCAGCAAAAGCATCTAAAACCGCAAAAGGTTTTTCTTTTTTCTTGAGCTGTTCTAAAATACTAATTAGGACTAAATGTTTGACTATATCGGCAAAATTGCCTGCATGATAAATATGACGATAGTTCATTTTAAATTAATCATAAATTTCACTTCTATGACCAACTCGTGCGCATGGCTCTATGTCATTCCCGCGAAAGCGGGAATGACATAGAGCATATACTTTATAAACCATATTTCTTTTTTAAGAATTCTGTTGCTTCTGCTGCAGTAATTATATATTATATCATAGTATAATTTACTGTGCAATCTTTCGTAAAAGCAGTGTAGATTAACACTATAGCCTTTAATTAGATATTCTTTAAGTAAGTTAGTAGCCCATTTTCTGAAAGCGATCCCTATCTTAGAATTTACCCTATATCCTACTGATATTATCATATCTAAATTATAGTATTCTACTTGGTATGTTTTACCATCAGCGGTAGTATGTGCAAAATTTGCACATACTATATTGTCTAGTTTTCTTTTAGAATTTTATTAATATGTTTTGTAATAACTGTTCTATCTTTGTCAAAAAGTTTAGCATTGCCTAGAAAAAGTTGTTTTATAGTGTAGTTAGCTTTCCGATGTCATTTCCGCGAAAGCGGGAATGACATCGAGTTTTTTATTTACTATCATTTAGTTAGCAATGCCTTGCTTTAAACATTTTTTATAAGCGTAAGCCATTCTTCTTCATCAATAATTTTAATATTAAGCTCTTTAGCTTTTTTAAGTTTACTGCCTGCATCAACGCCGGCTACAACTAAATCCGTGTTCGATGATACACCAACTGCAACTTTAGCCCCAAGCTTCTCAGCCGTTGCTTTAGCTTCCGCTCTAGATATCGTCGGTAAACTACCGGTAAATACGACTATCTTGTCCGTTAAACTACTCTGTTCTCTAGTCTCTTTATAATCTTCAATATTTAATATTTCACCAAGTTTTTTGATAAGCTCAATATTTTCTTTAACATCAAAAAAATCAATAATATCTACTAAAATCTTATCACCGATTCCTTCTAAATTGTTTAGTTTTTGATAAATATCAGGCTCATTTGTTCTAAGCAATTCCATTTGAGCTATAAAATTATTATAGCTGCCAAATTCTCTAGCAAGTAATTTAGCATTTTGTTCACCGATATGCCTTATGCCTAATGCATATATAAATCTTGGCAAACTAACGTTTTTTGATTTTTCTATATTTTTAAAAAGATTTTCTACTGATTTTTTACCCCATCCATCCATATTTTCAAGTTTTGCTAAGCTAGAGTCATTTTTTTCTTTTAAAAAGAAAATATCTAAAGGATTACTAATCAATCCCTTATCTATTAAAAACTCAACTTGCTTACGCCCAAGCCCCTCAATATCCATAGCATTTTTCGATACAAAATGACGGATACGCTCATAATTCTGAGCAGGGCAGTTAAGGCCATTATCACAGCGTATAATAATATCTTCAGGCATATAATGCAACTTAGAATTGCATGATATACAAAATAAAGGAGTATCAAACATTGCTGTATCATTAGGACGTTTATCAAAATCAACTCCCATGATTTTAGGAATAACGTCACCAGCACGTTGCAGGAATACATAATCCTTAATCCGCACATCTTTTCGTGCAATTTCTTGAAAATTATGTAATGTTGCTCTGCTAACAGTTACCCCGCCTATTTCGATGGGTTCAAGTTCGGCTACCGGCGTTAACGTACCAGTTCTACCAACCTGTACAGTAATAGAAAGTAACTTTGTTTGTCCTATTATTGCAGGAAATTTATGAGCGGTAGCAAAGCGTGGACTTCGTGCAATAAAGCCCATTCTATTTTGCAGTGCAAAATCATTTAGCTTATATACTACTCCATCAATTTCATAAGGTAAATTTTCTCTATTTGTTTTGAGATATTCGTAAAAGGCGAAAATTTCTTCCTCAGAACTCACAAGTTTAGATATTTCATTAATGTTAAAGCCGCATTCTTTTAATTTTGTAAGTAATTGATCTTGTGAAGAAGCGAGATTCTGTTCAGTTACCCCTCCTGAATATACAAAATATTTGAGCGGTCTTTTAGCCGTAATAGAAGCATCAAGCTGACGAAGTGATCCGGCAGCAGCATTACGAGGATTGGCAAATTGATCCTTGCCCTGCTCTTCTTGTTCTTTATTTAGATTTAAAAAATCTTGTTTTTCAATATAAATTTCCCCTCGTACTTCTAAAAACTCCGGAACATTATCTATTTTATGAGGAAAATTTTTGATTGTTTTAATATTTGCTGTTATATCTTCACCGACATATCCGTCACCTCTTGTAGCTCCCGTTGTAAGCACCCCGTTTTTATAAACAGCAGAAAAAGACAAACCGTCTATTTTAGGTTCACAAAAGATAGGAGCAAACTCATTAAGGCGTAAGAAATTTTTTATACGGTCTATAAAATCTCTCACATCTTGCTCATCAAAAGCATTACTGAGAGATAGCATAGGCACTTGATGAGTAACTTTAGCAAATTTATTTGCTATTTTAGCCCCTACTTTTTTGCTAGGACTATTTTCTAAAATTAAATGAGGAAATTTTTGTTCTAACTTGAGATTGGTATTAAATAGCTGATCATACTCACTATCAGAAACTAAAGGATTATCTTCTATATAATAAGCATGGTTATACGCTGCTATTTTATCAGCGAGTTCTTCTAGTAATTTTTGTGCTTCCTCTTCAGATATTAAATCAATATTTTGCATTAGTAGTTCATACTTTTATTTTAATTTACAATCAAATCCCAATCCTAAAATTTTTATTTTCTTCAAAATCGCTAATTGCTCGTTTTAGTCTTTCAGCATTTTTAGGACTTTTTAACAAGTATAGTTTCCTCCATAGCATTATGATCTTCAAGCGACATAATAACCACCGGTTTTTGTTTTTGTCTAGTTACAATCACTGAAGTGTGATCTGCACAAACTTTTTTTATAACATAACCTACTTAAGTACGTTTACATGTAATAAGGCATATTTTACAACTAGTCACTTTAAGAATCAAAATCAAAATCTTTACCTAGTTTAATATATGCTCTAATACGGCTCATAAGATTTTGGAAATATGTTAAATTATGCCATGTCATTAGCATAGAGCCAAGTATTTCACCGATTCTAACTAAATGATGTAGATAAGCTTTACTATAGTTTCTACAAGCAGGACATAGGCAATCATGTTCTAGCGGCTTGTTATCATCGGCATATTTGCTATTGCGGATATTTACCGTACCGTATTTCGTAAAAGCCTGACCGTTGCGACCTGAGCGTGTTGGGATTACGCAGTCAAACATATCTATACCCCTGCTAACCGCACCTATAATATCAGCAGGCTTACCGACTCCCATTAAATAACGCGGCTTATTTTGCGGCAGAAAATCAGGAGCATAATCAAGTACTTTAAACATAAGCTCCTGCCCCTCACCTACTGCAAGTCCACCTATAGCATAACCCTCGAAATCAAGTTCTACTAGATCCTTAGCCGATTGCTCACGTAATTCTTCGTAAACGCTACCTTGAATAATACCGAATTGTGCATAGCCTTCCCGCTTAACAAAAGCATTACGTGATCTATTCGCCCATCTAGTCGTAAACTGCATAGAAGTTTTAGCTTCTTCAAAGGTTACAGGGTAAGGCGTACATTCATCAAAAGCCATAGTGATTGTGCTACCGAACAGATATTGTATTTCGGTAGAACGCTCAGGAGTTAACATATATTTATCGCCGTTAATATGAGAGCTGAAACTTACTCCCTCTTCGGTTATCTTGCGTAACTTCGATAGCGACATTACCTGAAAACCACCAGAATCGGTTAATATCGGCTTATCCCAATTCATGAATTTATGTAAGCCACCAAGCCGTACTATACGTTCGGCAGTCGGCTGAAGCATTAAGTGGTAAGTATTGCCGAGCAATATATCCGCCCCCGTTTTTGCTACCGATTCAGGTAGCATTGCCTTAACCGTTCCTCTAGTTCCAACCGGCATAAAAGCGGGAGTACGCATCTCACCGTGTGCGGTTACGATAATACCGCTTCTAGCTTTTTTATGCTGATGATGAATATTAAAAGAAAATTTTGACACTGATAATCACTTATTTTTAAAAGCAATATCTTAGCATACTATAGTTTATCCTGGAATATAAAAATTAAGATTAAAAGCAGGTATCACCTAGAAGCAGTTGTTTTATGCTGTAATTTAGCCTTCCGATGTCATTCCCGCTTTCGCGGGAATAACAAAGAAACTTTAGATCAATCGTTTCTAAGCAATGCCATATTTTATGGTGGTTAGGGAGTTAGAAAAACCGCAATAACAGTTCACAATAGATTTTAAGCGCAAAGTAACCCTTAAGCTCTGGACATGTCTATCGTCATCCTCAACCATAAGTACTAAGGATTGCATCATATATAGACATCTTACCAAAAGTCAATTGAGAACATTCTGGTCTTGACGGCATTGCCTAAAAAGAATTGCTTTGTATTGGAGCTTAACACTTTGATGTCATTCCCGCGTAATGATAATCTTTTCAACTCTAAATAATTATAGTCATTGACTTATTTTAATTACTTCTATAGATTACTTCTCTTAAATGATAATTAAACTCTGTTATTCATAATATAATCTAATTTATAAGAGTTAAAATATGAAAAATAAAGAAGAAGAAACTTTAACCTCTGAGTGAATAATAGATGAAGAGGAGGAAAAGCGTTTAAAAGCTCAAAATGCAAGGAAAGAGCTTAAGTTACTAATAGAAGAAAAAGCAGCAGAGTATAAATTACAGCAAGAACAAGAAGCAAAAATAAATAATAACACAAAATGAAATGGTTTAAATACAATGTAACCAAAAACTATTAATATATTTAAAGTTAAAAAATTATTTGTTATTATAATTTTTTAACTTTTGCTTTAATTGTAATCAACTATTATTAATATAAATAACATAACTTTTATGGAAGATATAAGCTCTTGGAAAGAAAAGTTTGAAATTTGTGTTTACGCTAAAAAGCTACTTGATAAACTCGAATATTTAAACACTAAAGTAAAAAATCCTGTTGATATAGAGGAAGTTAAAAAAGGTATCTACTACGCTCGTAAATATCATGGTTCACAAATGCGTCAGTCAGGCGATCCGTATTATTCGCACCCGATCGAAGTAGCGATTATGCTTGCAGAGCTTGTAGCAGACGAAGCGCCTAAGCTTTTTACTTCTAATATGATAAATGCTGCTCTACTTCACTATACTATTGAGGATACAGAACTTACTGAAAAGATGATTATCGAAATTTTTGGTAAAGAAATAGCAAAATATGTAGAAGGTTTAACTAGTATTAAACCGCACGAAAAAATCAGTGTCGAGGAAAGCTTAAACCTATTAATTAAGCAAAAAAGATATGATACCGCACTTATAAAATTATTTGATCGTATTCATAATGTACAAACATTAGCAGCTAAATCACCTGAAAAAGCGAAGCAGATAATTGTGGAAACATTTAAGAAGTTTCTAGTTGTTGCTATACATTTAGAGTGTTATGAAATTGAAGAAAAGTTTAATGAAATTTGCTATAGGTTTTTATACAAAGATAAATTTTCTCAACAAAAACAAATATCATTATTCACTATGAATAACCTGCTTCTTTTTCCAACTTTTGAAAATGATTTAGAACAAACATATAAATTATAAGTAATGGAACCATCACAACAAACAAACCATATTGACCCAAATATTTTGTTAAATATATAATTCCAAACGAAGTGATTATATACATTAAGGCTCTAGAAACAGCATATATCATACTACTGTAAAGCGTTTAAAAACCGGGAAATACCTAAAAAAAGATTGAAACAGCAGGAACAGTATCAAATGAACATATTATCAAACCTATTTGAATTAAAAGAAGCTGGAAAGGTGTAGTTGTACTTTTTAAAAGGTATGGTGCAAATAGAATAAATATAAAGAGTAAAGCTAATTTTACTCTAAGAATTTTTAAAGTATATATTTTATAACTTAGAAAACATATTAAAGACATACTAGCTAGGTGGAACATTGAAATAATAAAATTATGATGAATAACCTGAGCTGCACTATATCCAAATGCATTCTTTAAAACTTCACCACAAGTAATATAAGTATAGTAGAAACATATGGGCCAAGCACAACTCATTATGAAAAAATATATAGTTGTCTTCTTATTAGGTTTTTGGTTAAAAATCTCATCGTTTTTTAATTCTTTTTTGTCGATATTTGCTTTTTCATATTTTCGTAAAAGTTTAGCACTTGCATCTACAAAATTAGGCGTTTCTCTAAGATGAGCTCTAGCGTAGTCTCTCACAACTGCAATAATTGCACCTATCCAAACGGCAAGACGCCAATTAAATCCTTGAGTAGTAACTCAAGATACTATAGCTAAAGCTGCAGTTGTCCCAATTACTGATGCTACGGCGATAAAAGAAACTACGGGATATTGTATAGGTGGTTTTGTAATTTCAGTTAAATAAAGTTCTGCTACCACTATTTCACCTACAGAAGCCATACCTTGAATTGCACGGCAAATTGTGATTAATACAGCAGCAAAATAACCTATTTGTTCATAAGTAGAAGCATTTGCCATAATTATACAGGATAAAGCCATTAAGGTAGTTATCATAATAACAGTAGATTTTCGCCCTAATTTATCTACCTATTTGACCAAAAACATATGCTCCTAGTGGTCTAAATATAAAGGTAGAGCAAAAGGTAAAGGCAGAGAGAAGAGAAGCTGCACTCGAATCATATTTAGGAAAGAACAATTCATTTAACAATACTGCTAAATGGGACGTACAACATTAAATCAAAATACTCAAGAAAAGTAGCTGTAGATAAAATTCCCGTGGCTTCTTTTTGGTCGCTTGTTAAACTTCTCTGTTCTTTTTCAGAGCCTAGTATAAACTCTTTACAAAAAATTAAATTGTAAAGAAATTTATACTGTTTTATATAAAAGTCAATAGGAGGTTTCGCTTTACACGATAAATAAGAAAAGGAAGTACAACTTGATATATTTCGTGAATTGATAGAAAAAAGCTATAATATATTGTGATGTTTTTTATAGTTGTAATTATATAAATTTAACTGTATTCCCCAGCAAATAGTAACGTTAAAAGCAAGAAACAAATTAATAATTAGTACTTTAAATTTACTTTATTTTATTAGCATGATAGATATGTGATAAATAAACTAATTGAAAGAAAAAAATAAGTAATATACAGTAATGGTTCATTTTTAGATTGAAAAGCAAAAATACTATACTATCATTGGTAGTTATAATTAAATATATTCAAAATATGCTTTTTCAATCACTAAATTTATACTCTATCTTAGTTGCAGGCCTTACAGCTACTGTTATCGTGTTTATGCGTCAATTATCTTATTACAAACAGCAAATTATTAATAAGAATTTAAAAAATAATACCTGCATATTTTGATAAAAAAATGTTATATAAAATTCTTAATAATAACCGCGATAGATATTCTGCTCTTGAAATGATTAAATCATATTTTAAGTTGAAAACCGCAAGATCGTTATCATATGAAGAACTTGAAAATGATAAACAATTAAGCGAATTATTTAGAGATTCTTTAGACTATTTTATTGATGATTTTATATCAAAATCCGATAAATCAGTTGCAGTAAATAAAGTGTTGAGTATACAAGATGAACATAACAATACTCATAAATTATATGCGTTTTTAGAGAAAAATAAAATATCGGACAAAACACATCAAATGCTTATATATGTCAAAGTGACTTATATATAATGACCAAAGACGACGAAGAAAACTTAAACACTTTCATACACTTGGCTAAGATAATGTAGATTTCCCAAAAACAAAATCAGACACTCAAATAACAAATTTAAGAGTGAGCTTAACGAAGTCGTATAAGCGAATCTTACAAAATTCGACATCAAGAGCTTAATATTGAAACTATATTTTTAAATAACTACTTACCTAAAAGTGGATATGTAACATTTTTTAAGAATTTTCTTTTAATATAAGTACATACTAAAAATGTCAGTACGGTACTTGGAACATAGCGAATTATCGTAGGTAAATATCTTATTAAGGTCTTAGTTGAGGCTAAGTCAGTAAACGACGTACTGATGCTCTCTACTAACTCTCTACTTTTTGATCTTAAACAATAAAAAAACCGCACCTAAACTAGATTCGGCTAAATTTAACGATTTTTTATTTCGTATTACTTCTACTTACTACCGAATGAAGAAACAATTTTATTAATTAATGATTCAATATTAATTGCTGATTGAGTATATTTTATCTCTTCATTAGCCGCTAAATTTTCATCGTCATTACCTGGTACAATTGAAATATATTTACCTCCAAGTAACCCGCTGGTGACTACTTGGGCTTTAGAATCTTTAGGTATTTTAACATCATCATTAATATTTAGATATACACTTGCATAAAAGCTATTTGGATCTAAAGTAATTTTCTTTACACTACCGATTTTTATACCTGCAATCATTACGTCGCTTCCGACTGCTATCCCTTCTGCACTTTGGAAATGAGCAGTTACCTGATAGCCTTTTGAGCTAGTTATAGAACTACCTGTTTTGCAGGCAAAAATCAAAAATAGCAAAGCAATAATTAACACTACAAAGCCTATAATTGTTTCAATAATGTTCTGTTGCATTGTTTTTTATATTTTATTAATTAATTACGGTTGCCATCTATTATATTTAAGATTTGATGTTTTAGGCAGCTTTTTAACTATTTTATTATTCTTTTGCCATGGAAAAAGCTGAATATTTTTTGGTATCTCATTTACTAAATGATGTAACCAAGCATGCCAACTTGGCGGAATTTTTGTAGGTTCATTTACATTTTTATAAATAACAAACCTCCTTGGACGTCCTAAATAATCAATATTACGGCTTTCATAATATTGATTCAAAAACTCATCTTCTCCTACTTTTTTGTGAAAAAAAGTAATAAAAAACTTATCTATCCACGACATTTTAAAATTTCTATAGCAGTTTCTCTTCCTTGCACTGCAAGTTTATCGGCAGCAATATTACCGCTATTATTTGCATGACCTTTTACCCATTTCCAAATAATAGTATGTTTACTCAATTCTGCGTATAATTTTTGCCATAAATCGGCATTTTTAACGGGTTCATTGTTACTTTTACACCAATTATTTTTTATCCAATTATGAATCCAAACGGTAATTCCTTGTTGCAAGTATTTGCTATCGGTATAAATCTCAATATTACAAGATTTTTTTAAAATCCTCAAGGCTTCAAGTGCCGCCGTAATTTCCATACGATTATTAGTCGTATCTAACTCATACCCAAATACTTCTTTGCTAGTATCATTAAATTGAAGCAAAGCTCCCCACCCTCCAGGACCTGGATTACCCGCACATGCACCATCAGTATATATCACTACTTTTGAATCCATAATATGCATTAACTAGGTTTAGAAGAATTACGAAACTTATCTAACATTATAACATTTGGACTTGAAGATGATGAATTCTGATAACTTTTATTATTACTTATTTCCTCTTCATGTTGAGGATTTTCGTGTATATTTAACGACTGATTAAAAGTGAAACTGTAATTATTATTGGAATCAACAAAGCTAATAAGTGCATCAAAAGGTACGTAAATTATTTCTTTAACACCGTCAAAACTTACCGTTAAAGAAAAGCCCGTATCATTTACTATTAAATTTTCAAACTGATATTGCAGTACTATTGTTATCTGTTTCGGATATGCCTGTTTAACTTTTGAAGGTAAAATTACCGCAGGGTTATCGGTTCTGTACGATATGTATATTAACTGATCCCAATATAAATTTTCATGCTGCATTTTTGTTAGAATTTTTTTCACAAATTCTAGCATATATTCATGCACAAATTTTTTATATTCAATATTCATACGAGAAAAATAAATAAAAATAGGTCGACGAAGTTTAATTTGAACAGTTTACGTCATTGCGAGGAAAAACTATAAGTTTTGACGAAACAATCTCAGGAGTCCTACTTTATGAGATTGCCACATTCTCTACGTTCACTCGCAATGACAAGATTAACCGTTTTTAGGCAATGCCAATTTTTCAAATTAAACAAGTATAAGTGAGGGTTTTTCTGTTGCCCGGCACACCCTCCAGCCGCGTAGGGTTAAGCTGCTAAAGCTAAACGACCTACAGAACGATTATTATCGTTTGCGTTTCTTTGTTTTGACCCATATGGCAAAAGCCATCGGCGGAATCATCCCGAGTAAAAGCAATCTTTTTATTAGGCACGTCGATCCTATTTCGCCCCCCAAAAATACTCAATGAACTTCGTATTGTCTACTCTTTAAGAGTTATTACATATTTAAACTTTTCTAAATGACGTAGCTAATAAAGAGAAATTTGAAGGCGACACGGAACGCAGAACCGCAGCGTACACGCAAGTAACGTGAGGACTCGAGTACCAGATCGACGTACAAATTACCTTTAGGAGCAAGTTATTTAGAAAGTTTTGGTGGAGGCGTCGGGTACTGCCCCCGAGTCCGCAACCTCTATTCTAAATTACGTTTATTACTATAGCTATATTAGCACCAAATATTATGCCTTAATTTGATTAAAATGTAAAGGTCAAATAAGAATTCTAGATTTATATTAAAAATGGACTTATAATAAATGTTTAGAATTCTAAATTAAAAACTTAATTATGCTACCAAATCTTGGAATTATCGCCGGCAGAGGTTCATTACCTTACTTAATAGCAGGTAATTATACAAGGCAAGGCGGTAATTGCTATATAGCGGCAATTAAAGACGAAGCTGATATAGATCAAATTAAAGATTTTGAATATAAGATTTTAAAAATCGGTATGGTCGGGGAAGCTATAAAATATTTTAAGGAGCACGAGGTAAAAAATATTATTTTTATTGGTGGAGTTAATAGACCGAATTTTAAAAATTTAGCCGTAGATAAAATAGGCAGTTTATTGCTTTTCAAAATAGTTGGGCAAAAAATTCGAGGAGATAATAGTTTGCTAAAAACAGTAGCGGATTTTTTTGAAAGTTACGGTTTCAAGGTAATTTCAAGTAATGAAATATATAAAAATCAACAAGGTAACTCCAATATTATAACCGATACTAACCCTATAAGTTCAGATAAAAATGATATTGAGCTTGGAATAAAATTATTGAATCATCTAAGTGCATTCGACATCGCACAATCGGTTATAGTTGAAAGTGGCTACATACTTGGTATAGAGGCTGCCGAAGGAACGGATAATTTAATAACGAGATGTACAGATTTACGTAAAAATCCTCATGGAGGAGTATTAGTAAAAATAGCGAAATTAGGTCAAGATAATAGACTAGATATGCCGACGATCGGTCCTAATACTATAAAGAATCTTGCTAAATATAATTACAAAGGGGTAGCGATTCAAAAAAATAACGTAATTATAGTCGAAGAAGAATTAACTATAAAACTCGCTAATGAACATAAAATTTTTATGACAAAATGTTAGCAATAGGTATTACCGGTAGCTATGCATCGGGCAAAACTTTTATGTTGGATTATTTAGCAGAAAAAGGATATAAAACTTTTTGTGCCGACAGATGCATAAAAGAATTATATCAAGATGTAGTTTTGCAAACTCAGATTTTAAAATTACTACCTGAACTTGAGTCTTTCAATATTGGAAAAATCAGTAATTTAATTTACAATAACGACCTAGCTAGAGAAAAACTACAAAATTTTATTTACCCCTTACTAATAGATAAACTCATTTTATTTAAAAAAGAAAATGCTAATTCCAAATTTGGCTTTGCCGAAATACCGCTGCTTTATGAAGCTAAATTTGATAAATATTTTGATTTTGTCGTAACAATATACTGCTCTGAAGAAATAAGAATGCAAAGAGCAATAATGAGATCTTCGTTTGATATAGAAATTTATAATAAAATCAAAGAAATTCAACTACCACAAGAGAGCAAAATAGCAAAAGCAGATTTTGCTATAAATAGCGGCGTTGATATGTTAAACTTGGAAAAACAAATAGCGAAGCTAATAAAGGATTTGGAATGTCGAGTTTAAGAGAAATAATTTTAGATACCGAAACTACGGGACTTGACCCACGACAAGGTCATCGAATCGTTGAGATCGGTGCTATTGAGATGGTAAATAAGGTATTAACAGGCAGGAATTTTCATTTTTATATTAATCCTGAGCGAGATATGCCGTTTGAGGCTTATAGAATTCATGGCATATCCGGCGAATTTTTAAAAGACAAGCCTCTATTTCATACAATAGCCGATGATTTTTTAGAGTTTATTTCAGATAGCAAACTGATTATTCATAATGCTCCTTTTGATATTAAATTTCTAAATCACGAATTATCATTATTAAAAAGAACCGAAATTAAACTCTTGGAACTAGCAAATACTATTGATACTTTAGTAATGGCTAGAAGCATGTTTCCAGGCTCAAAATATAATCTTGATGCATTATGTAAAAGATTTAAAGTTGATAATTCAGGTAGGCAGCTTCACGGAGCTTTGAAAGATGCAGCATTACTTGCAGAAGTATATGTAGAGTTAATGGGCGGTAGACAATCCGCTTTTAAAATGGTTGATAAATCTGCCGGAATAAATAATTTAGCAACTAATCAAATAAATAACAAAACAGAGCAAGCTACTATTGTTATTAAACCTACAAAAGAAGAGCTGCAAAAACATAAAGAGTTTCTCAGTAGGATTTTAAAAACTGCTTAGTAAAACGTCATTGCGAAGAGGGGCAAAGCCTCGACTTGGCAGTCTCAGGAATTTTATATTATTTCATGAGATTGCCACGCTCCTTTTAGTCGCTCGCAATGACGATTATCAACAATCCCCTTAAAACTTATCTATGAAAACAAATTTTCTTGTATTTATAACCTTTACAATACTTATTTCTTTAGGCTTTTGGCAACTTAGTCGTTTAAAAGACAAGAAATTATTTTTAGCTTCAATGCAAGCTAACCTAACCTCACCTGCAATTAATTTAGCAGAAATTCAAGACGGTTTACCTTATCACAAAGTAAAAATTACCGGTCAATTTTTGCCTAATAAAGACATATATTTATACAGTAGAAGGTCAATGTCGAGTGAAAAAGACGGATATTATTTAGTTACTCCTTTTAACACCATAGAAGATAAAGTTATTTTAGTAGCACGAGGTTGGTTCAGTAATCGCAATAAAAATATTATCACGCAAGCTACAAACAACCGGCAGCACGAGATTATCGGTGTTACCATGCCATCAGAAAAAACTCATATCTACTTACCTGCTAACGATATAAAAAATAATGTGTGGCTAACGCTAAATTTAAAAGAAACATCCAAAGTGTTAGGCTTAGATCTTGAGAATTTTTATATTATTGCGGAAGGAAAAGATATTAGCAATCTAGATATTTTATTACCTCTTGCAATAAATCATTTAGCAGCAATCAGAAATGACCATTTAGAATACGCCCTAACTTGGTTTGGACTTGCTATTTCTTTAATCGTAATATATGTAATTTATCGGCATCGTTATATGACTGTGGATGTCATCCCGCGAGCTTGTAGCGGGATCCAGAACAATAATTAAAAAGACTGGACCCCATGGTCAAGCCATGGGGTGACAGTAGAAAATCGATACATAAATGAGTGATTCACAAAGAGAAGCATCCGATCCTAATTACTCCGTTTGGGTATCGGCATCTGCCGGTACCGGTAAAACCAAAATTCTAACCGATCGATTTTTACGTCTGTTAATAACGGGCGTAGAGCCTTCCAATATTTTATGCCTTACTTTTACTAATGCTGCAGCTATAGAGATGCAAGTAAGGATTAATAGCAGACTTAAATATCTTTCTCTTTGCAACGCCAAGAAACTAGAAGAAGCACTTTTCTTAATGAGCGGCAATAAGCCATCGCCGCAAGAAACAGAAAACGCAAAAACTTTATATGATAAAATACTAAATAGCAATAAGCTTTTAAATATCTATACAATTCATGCTTTTTGTCAAAAAATCCTTAAAACTTTTCCCTTAGAAGCCGGCATAACACCAGAATTTAAAATCCTTGAAGAAACTAAATTACAAGATATCTTCCTAAATATCAGAAACGAAATTTACTTAAGCGATGAATATAATGACTTAATTAAAATTTTACTTAACCGATTTCATGAAATAACTCTGCAAGATATTTTTACCGAGATAATCGAGCAGAAAATTAAATTCAGAAAGTTATTTATAAATAAGCAAATTCCCAAAGAAATATCTAATAAAAGATTGGCGTTAGGGGGATTAAATAATATTTACGATAAGGTAAAAAACTTATTTGCCGAGTATGATGTGGAGATAGCACCGAAAGAAATTTTTTTTACCAAAGACGGGAAAAAACGACAAAGCCTTTTATCGAAAGAATTAATAAGGAAATATCCTAAATTATTACTAGAGCTAGAAAAAATTACCTCTGAAATTTACCGATTAGATGAGCTGCGTCGCATAGAAGAGCTAGAATATCATACGAACTTACTTACTAAACTTGCGCATATTATTTTAAAAAAATACGATTCATATAAGGAAGAAAATAATTTACTCGATTACGACGATTTAATTTACTACACCGAGAAATTACTAAATAATAAAACTACTCATGAGTGGTTACTGCATAAGCTTGAAAACGAGATAAATCATATTCTTGTCGATGAAGCACAAGACACAAGCCCCCCGCAGTGGAATATTATTACTACTTTAATAACAGAGTTTAATGCTGTAGAGAGGCCAAATAATAGTGTTTTCATAGTCGGCGATGATAAACAATCGATCTTCAGTTTTCAAGGGGCTGATCTGCATAATTTCAACTTAGTAAATGAGCGACTAAAAGCAAATCTTAAAAATGCTAATAAGAAATTCAAAAATATCACCCTTGAATATTCTTATAGATCATGTGCAGAGATTTTACAATTTACTTATAATGTTTTAAAAAATATAAAATCCAATTACCCGAGTTTATTCCTTTCGAATAATCCTTTAATATCCTCATTTCGTACACATCAAGGCTCTGTAACGGTTTGGCCATTAGTGACGAGTGAAAAACAAGAAGAGCTTTTTTGGGCACTACCTGAAGATTATGAAAATTCTAAATCTGCTGCCGATTTACTCATAGAAAAAATCGTAAATTTTATAAAAGAACAAATAGAAAGCGAAGAAATTTTACCGTCTACTGCAAACAGAATATCTGAAAAAGATTTCATGATATTAGTAAGAAAGAGAGATGAATTTAGTAATAATCTGATCAAAGAACTTAGCAAAGCTAAGCTTAAAGTTGAGGTAAGCGATAGAATGAACCTTAAGGAAAATCTAACTATAATGGATTTAATTTCATTAGCTAAATTTGTGTTACTACCTGATGATGATTTAAATCTTGCCGGTTTACTAAAATCACCGATTATTGGAATAAGCGAGCAGCAATTATACGAACTTCTTGTAGATAAAAGTGAGAATAGCTTATGGGATATACTCTCTTCACATGAGGAGATATATAACAAGTTAGATTCTCTAATTGAAATTTATAAAATATCGATTGTTGAGAACTTCTTTGATTTAGTGGTGCATAATCTAAATTTACGAGAGATTTACGATGATGATATGATAAATGAGCTATTAACATTAAGCAAAAACTATGCAAATGATATAGATAATTCACTGCAAGGATTCGTTGCTTGGTTTGAGAATAACGATATCTATATTAAACGTGATATGGAGCATTCAGACAAAATAAGAGTAATGACCGTCCACGGCTCTAAAGGGCTTGAAACTCCTATTGTTATATTATGCGATTCTACTACTTTACCGATAAGCAGCAATAAATTTATTTGGAATGATAAAGGAGAAATGTTTTTCTCTGCTAATGCTACCGATACTCCTGAGTTTTTGCAAGAGCTGAAAGAAACTGAAAAATTTAAAGATTTGCAAGAATATATAAGACTACTCTACGTTGCAATGACAAGAGCTAAAGACAGGCTGATTATATGCGGTTTTAGTAATAAATCTACCACTCCTGAAAATTGCTGGTATGAAATAGCCAAACAAACTTGCGATAAATTTCTCAATTAGTAGCTGCTATATTAAATATAATATACTATTAAGACGCACATATATTTAAATAGCGTCTTATGTTAAAAATTTTAGAAAGTTTCTTTGAAAATAAAGCAAGAATTAAAATAGAAAGGTTAAACAATTACCATCCCTGCATTATGCTTATGAAAAAGGTAATAAGGAATAATACTTAAATTTTTTTCTTTTAAGGCTTGTTTATACTTTGTTATTTTAGAAATAACAACTACAACAAGAAAAATAAAAATACTTATTAACAGAGGATATAAGATATTTAACTGATCAAACATCATTAATTTCACAGAATTTAGTTAGATACTACATAATAATAGTAGTAACATTTATTTAAATTTCAACTTAAATATTTTTATTTCAATTTAACTCCTATATCTTAAATTTAAATCATTTATATTTAGATATTGTCATAAGAAAATTAATAAGATTTTTATTGAAACCGCTACTTCTAAAATAGATAGCATAATAATTTATGCATTATGATAATAATCATACCCTAATAAATCAGATTTAAGAATACCACAATTATATTCATATGAATCTAAATAAGCTTGTAATTCATGAACATTTTGTTCTATTTTTTCATAATTATATTTATATGAGTTTTGGAATTTTTCAACTAATTTACCTTTATTAACAACTTTTTTATAAGCATCTCTTTAAAAAACCCATCTTTTTGTTCTTCACTACGAAAGTAATCCTTAAATTCACTATGTTTTTTCGGTAAATTAGAGATAAATTCTGCAAATTTTTCTAATTGAATATTGGTAATTAGAGTAAATACCAAACCTATATTTTCTTTATATTGGTTAACTCTTGAAATTTCATGCTCTATTGTATCTTTTTGTTCAATTTCAATAACATTATTAGATAAAATAACTAAATCTTTTTTATTAACCTCTTGCTTTTCAGATTCCTTTAGTTTTATATTCAGTATTTCCTCTTCTAATACCTCTTTACTAAATAATTTTTTAAATGCAGCAAGCCACGGACCAAAAGTTGTACTTTCTAACTTTTTAAAATATTCTTTTAACTTCATAACTAATTTCCTTGTTTATATTTTCTTAGTTTAATTTATAGTACTAGTTGGAAGTAATCAAGTTATAGAGCTAAGAAAAATTAATACTTTTGTAAAAATTATATATAGCGTAACAATTGAAAAACAGTTTTAAAATGCTTAAAATAATTTGACTATTTTAGAAAATTTTAATAAAATCTATTAATAAACTCAATCGATAATACAAAATATGAAAACAGCTTTTATCTTTCCCGGTCAAGGGTTGCAATTGATCGGCATGGGAAAAGATTTTTATGATAATTTTAAACCCGCCAAAGAAACTTTTCAAATCGTTGATGAAGTACTAAACCGAAAACTCACTGATATAATTTTTAATGGACCTTCTGAAGAACTTACCTTAACCACTAACGCACAACCGGCATTAATGGCAGTATCTATGGCAATAATAAATATTATCAAAGCTGAAACCGGTAAAAGTTTGGATAGTCTTTGCGATTATGCTGCCGGTCATTCACTAGGTGAATATAGTGCTTTATGTAGTACCGAAAGTATTAACCTTGAGACAGCAGCAAAACTACTTTATATACGTAGTACATCTATGCAGGAAGCATGTCCTGAAGGTGGGGGAAGCATGGCGGCTTGTATCAATATTCCGCTTCAAAAACTTGAAGAAATATTAGAAGAGATCAACAAAATAAATTTATGCCAAATTGCCAACGATAACATCGAAGGACAAATAGTTATTAGCGGCAAGACCACAGCTATAGATCATGCTATTAGTATAATTAAAGATTTAGGTTATAAAGCGATAAAGCTGAAAGTCAGTGCTCCATTTCATTGTAGCTTAATGAAGCCGGCAGAAGAAAAAATGCGAGTAGCTCTTGATAAAGCTGCAATTAATAAGCCTCTGATACCGATAATCCAAAATTATACCGCAAAACCTACTCTAGATCCTACAGAAATCAAACAAAATTTAATTCTTCAGATATGCGGGCGAGTTAGATGGCGTGAAACTTTAGAACTATTTAACAAATTAGAAATCGCTCATATAGTAGAAATAGGGGCAGGAAGCGTACTAACAAATATGCTCCGGAAAATTAATTATCCATATAAGTTAAGTAATATAAGTAATTTAGAAGAACTACAGAATTGTTTAGATAACGTTAGTCAATAACTGACTCTAATAACTTCTGATTCATAAAGTTTTTAAATTAACTTAATATTATTATATGCAAATTAGTTTTAGTTTTTTTCAAGCAATTGCTAGAATTATTAACTAGTGATTGGCAGAACTATTTAGACAAGGTAATAGAGGATTTTAAAAATTTACCTTAACAGATACTAATGATACATTTTTAAAAGAAGAATGTTATAAAAAAATTGCTCTTATCCAAAAAGACATAAAAGAAGGTGAATATCCATGGTATGTTGCTCCTTTTAATAAAATAAATCATGCAAGTTTATTACTTACCAATATCATATATTAGAGCTTGATTATCTAAATCAAAATACGGTAAAAGCAGTAAAAAATATGCTGCGAAATAACTTCAAAGATATATATAATCCGGAAATTTATATTATTGCTAATTATGAAGAACCTACAATTAAAAACTATATAATAATAGATAAAATAGCCAAAGGTAAAGTGATTACCTTTGAAGATTTAAATATTAAATAGATCACACGGATGAAGAGTTAAAATATATAGGTGATATAGTAAATGATATTAGAAAACTAGACAGCGAGTTAGTAGCAGATATTCAAATATCATCAAATTTATTTATCAATGAGTTAGTAGCAGATATTCAAATATCATCAAATTTATTTATCAATGAGTTAGTAGCAGATATTCAAATATCATCAAATTTATTTATCAATTTTATTTTGTAGATTTTCTTATTACTCAGTGTACAATCATTTTTATGGCTGCACATTTTGAAGAATTACAAAATTTTCATCAAAATTTAGATAACCTCAATTTTTTAGTACCGTTACAAAAACATATTCCCGAATGCCAACCACAAGACTATAGGAGTTTTGTCAATCTTGAAGCAATAACTTGGAATAGATTTTTAGTTAAATATCAGAAATTATTTGAGAACATTCAGAAATATTATTTAGCATCTGTAGTGATAGTGAGAATTTTGTAAAATTGTTAATTTCAGACTCTTATCATCTTAGCTTAAACAAGCGAATCGAAATTATAGAGTACTTAATAGATAAATATAAAAATGATACTAAATCTATTTATTATATAACCCAACAACTTTTTGATATTTGTGATAATAACACAGATATTAAAACTATCGAAGCCCAGGCTAAACAGTTTTACAAATATATTGAATATTTCCGTAGTTGGGATAATTTACCTAGTTATTGGTATATGGACTTTAAAGGGCTACCCGGATGTGATAAGGAAGCTTTGATTATGGGCAATTCCGTAAAGCCGGAAAATTATTATATTTAGTTAGAACAATTATAAAATAATTCTAGAAATTTTGCTTATTAGATGATATAAAGTAAAGCCATAACCGGAGAGATGGCCGAGTGGCTGAAGGCGGCGGTTTGCTAAACCGTTATACGGGTCATACCGTATCGAGGGTTCGAATCCCTCTCTCTCCGCCAATCTGGACAGTTAGCCAATTCTTGTAGTTTATCGAACGGAAAAGCCAAGAAGTAATCAAGGTTTCCGCCTTTCAAATTTAGGTTCGCAAATACAAATTATCGCCTTATTTCCTTTATTTAACAAGGATTTTAGCTCTTAATACAAACCTACTAATATGTTCTATGCTATTCATATGTTAGTTTATGCTAGACTTTTCTCTGATATTTTCTGTTCCTTATACGTTATTTTCTACAAATTTCACCAACTTTAGCCATTTTTTTTCTAAAAATATGTACGCTATACAAACTAGGGGCTATTCCTCATAAAATAAGGGATTGGAGGGCTTTTTGTAAAAATTTTTTTAATAGAATTAATTGTTTATACCAAAATTTTTCAGTTTTTGTGTATAAAAATTTCACCTATTACCGGAATTGAGTGAGGACTTAAATAAAGCTCAAAGGTTGGGTCGGCAATATAAAGGTTTAAAAATTCCAACGTTTCTTCTTTATTACTACAGTCTGTGCTACCATTATTACACATGGTACATCCTAATTTTACTTTATCATTTGCTACTAAATCTTTTAATTGTGTACTTCTTCTAAGGTAGCCAATTTTATATCACTTATGTTGCGAAAACCATCTATTACTTCATTAAATATATTATTTACGCCTTGCGAAACTGTCCTTCTTATATCATTTATATCTTCATTAGTACGCCAAGAAACATAAGGTAAACTACTATCGTATTTGTGACACAAATCCCAACACCAACCTTGTACTCCTTCTGTATTTCCAGGAGTTGTAATATAACTTGTATTTGCAAAAGCTACTCCATTATTAAATATATTATATGCATCTATATCCTCCTTATTAAGACCATACTCCCTTTTGAGAGTATAAGCTATAATTACTCCAGTCCAATTAGATTTACATGTAAAATGTCTTGTCATACCTTACCTTTTGAAATGTTATTAAAAACTTTAACCATTTTAGATTATATAATGTCATCTTCTTCACCCATTAATTTAATTAAGTCTGGATAAGTTTTTTCATATTGATCTATAAGCTCAATTGTTTCTATTTTATCATGAGATGATAATTTAACTTTATCACTTTCTACTAACTCTCTTAATTCTTTTATTTCTTGTATGGTAGCATAATGAACACTAACCTCTTCACCATCTTTTGCTGCATACCATTGATTTTGAGCATCGCATGAAAGGACATTTAATATATTAATATTTATGGGTTCTAAATCTAGTTTTACGAAGAAATTTCTTGTTAATAGGAACTGTGGAGTTTCGGTGATAGGTACGTATGATAATCCAAAAGATTCATTATTAAATATACAGAATGGCTCTGTTTTCTTTTGAAAACTACTGTTAGGAACAAAACCAAAAATTTTTATTGTATAGTGTTGATTTATATAATTCATATCATTTATAAATAATTTTTGTTCTTTCATTTTTTACTTCTTACAATAGTTAAATTCTATTTATTCAAAATAGCCTAACTATTTCAGCTTTTGATTACAACATAAATTATAAAAATCTGCTAAATCATAAGTAGGAAAAGCTATAATAAACTATATAAATATAAGGCTTATCTCCTGTAACCTTAGGTTTAATAGAATTAATATATGAGTAGCAATTATACACCAAAAAATTACGGTTTATTCGGAAAGTACATAAGTAAGATATCAAAAGCCATAATTACTAAATATAGGAAATAATATAAGCAATACTAAAAGTAGTAATTAATATGCAAAGATATTGAGACCCAACGAATGATAGTTTGTTTAAAAAAATCTTTCGTGATTTAGAGAGATTAAAGGAATGTATCAATGCAGTTATTGAACTCCAGAAGGGTTTTAGAATTAAAGAAATAGAGTTTATGCCCATAGAGCAAGTACCTATGCTCAATAAAGGAAAAAAAGCATATTTGATTTAAAGGTTAAAAACCCGGTAGCTGGTATATAATCGAGATGCAAAATAGCAGAAATTAAGGAATAAATCTAAGGCATTAACTACGCAATCACAACATATAAAAGGTCGTATCCCGCTACGCAGTAAACGACCTCTTCAGCTCATTGGTGGGAAAGGACGAGCCTACATAAGATATTATAACACTTCAATACTCAACTTACAATAATTATAGCTTAGTAGTTGAGATATTATTTAAAGGATTAAATTATGACTGATTTAATCAAACAATTTGAGGTGCTACTGTCATTCCCGCTAGGCATTGTTGCGTGGATCAATTTCACCTCTGTCATCCCGTGGCTTGACCGTGGGATCCAGTTAAAAATACTAAAATTATTAGTATTTTTTATTGTTTTTATGGACCCCGTGGTCAAGCCACGGGGTGACGCAGTGGATTTTACCGGTCCACGCAACAATGCCTTCCTGCGAAAGCGGAAATCCAGTATTTTAAAGCTTTTTTAAAAGTTTTACCTCGAAAAAAATGATATAATAAAAAATCTTTAAAATTAAGATTTTTTAGCCTGGATCCCTGCTTTCGCAGGGATGACATCTAGGGCTTTTTAAAAATTGTCCGGTACTATACTTAGTGACACGCCGGCAAATAGAGCGATCATTGTTCTTAAGTGAAACAGGCACAGCCTCAATTGCTAATGAGATTGCGGTTGCTACAAATGTAGTAACTGATTGTTTAAAATAATTAACTAATATATTAAATTACTAATTGTAATTATTATCATTTATTAAAATTTCTTATCATTTCTCTTAATCTTCTATATATTCAAAAATTCCCTAAATCAATTCCAATTTATTTATTCATACTTTTAGTTAAATTTCTATTGCATTCTTAAAGTTTCTTGTTATGATTCTGTCTATAGCTCATTTTTAACAAAATATTAAAATTTATAGAATGTAATAAGGATATAATTATGTTCATACTAAACATTTTTAAAACAAACTGGCACAAAAGATTGTCCGAAAGTACAACAAGTGACCTTAGTAATAAAAATATAACTGATGAACAAGCAAAAGATTTAGCTGCAGCACTTAAAGCTAATAGATCTTTAACGTCGCTTTATCTTCCTTGGGACAACATAGGCGAGGCAACATTTAAAATAATTAATGAATATCTGTACAGAAATAAAACTATAACCGAAAAAAAGCAAAAAAGAAATATGAAGAACAGCAAAAGCAAGAACTAGAAACACGACAAGTAGAGGAAGAAAAAAGAAAACTATGGAAAGAACAAAAAAAAACAACAACAAAACCTAAAGCTTGATGCGCTAAAATATAATCAACTAATTTTAGTAATAAAAGAAAGTAAGGACGAAGAAGCAGAAAATTTAGTTAAAGAGCTAAACGGTGACACGCTTAACAAGATAGACGATAATGGCGATACGGCTTTAACTTTAGCTGCTTATAAAGGATTAGATAAAGTTTGCGAATTACTAATCTCTAAAATATCTAATCAGGCTATTAGTACTATTAATAGCAATGGTGAAACGGCTTTAACTTATGCTGCTAGTACAGGCTTAAGTAAAGTATGCATGCAACTAATCCCTCTAATGAGCGATCCGGCTATTAATAACTATTACCAAAACTTATGGTACTACTGACTTCTTTCTATGTCATTCCCGACTTCCCCTTTGTCATTCTCACGAAAGCGGGAATCCATTTTTAATTTATTTTTACTGGAACCCGTGGACAAACCACGGGATGACACCGAGTAATACAACACCCTATAATGCTCTGTTTGCATTACTATTTTACCTGATTTTAAATATCTATTACCTAAATTATGTGTCTTTGTATAATTATTATAAAGGTCAAAATATTCCTGTAGTTTATTACTATCTAGCATTGAGAGTATCTAATCTTATATTAGTAATTCTTGACAAAAGGCTAAATATATTGTATAAGTTCAGCACCTTCAGAATGTAATAACAATATATAGGCTCTAAAGTTTTAGGGGAAATATCTTTTCATAAAATCTTGAAGTGCTTAAGTTTTTTTTTTGTCCTTAGGGATTTATAATGCTAAGTACCTCATCACGATCGTTTAAAAACAAATTCAGAGCGGCATTTTGGCCTGTGCATAATTACGAACTCGGAAAGTTTATTCCGATGAGTACCTTAATGTTTTGTATTTTATTTAATCAAAATGTTTTACGAATCTTAAAAGATAGTATTTTAATCTCCGAGATTAGTGCAGAAATAGCAGGTTTTGCTAAAGTTTATTGCGTTACGCCTGCCGCTGCTTTATTCGTGATTATTTATGCTAAAATGATTAATTATCTTACTTTTGAAAAGATCTTTTATTATTTAAGTGCATTTTTTATCAGCTTTTTTGTTTTATTCACTTTTATAATCTATCCTAATATTCATATTTTTCATGTACATCCCGATAATCTAGCTGACTGGATGGAACGTTATCCTCATTTTAAGTGGTATATCTCATTAGTAGGTAATTGGGGTTATATAGTATATTATAGTCTTGCCGAGCTTTGGCCTAATATTTTTTACGTATTATTATTTTGGCAGTTTGCTAATGAACTTACTACTACCGAAGAAGCAAAAAGATTTTATACTCTCTTTTCGCTATTCGGCAACTCTTCTTTAATATTAGTCGGCTTTTTAATGATGAATCTATCATCGGAAGATACTATTATTAAGAAGTTTATGAGTATTTCGGATAGTAAAATCATTTTAGTTCAAGTATCCACGACAATTGTGGCAATTGTTGCTATTATTTGTTGTTTGTTAGTTAGATTTATTAGCAAGAACGTTTTTACTAATCCGTTATTTTATGCTAAAGCAAAAAGCGGTAGATCAACTTCAGAACGTATGGGGCTAATTAAAAGCTTTAAATATATTGCGAAATCAAAATATTTATGGCTACTTTTAATTTGTTCGGCAGCTTTCGGATTTGCTATTAACTTAGTCGAAGCCGTATGGAAAGCAAAAATTAAGGAATTATATCCGACTGTAAATACCTATGCTGAATTTAACAGTCTGTATATACTTTGGACAGGCGTGGCAATAATGGTTATGACCATCATCGGTAATAACGTTATGCGTATGCACAACTGGTTTGTAGCAGCAGTTATTTCACCGGTTATAATAATGGTGACCGGCATTTTGTTCTTTGTACTTATCGTATTTGACCAACAAATTTTATCATTATTTGATGGAGCAATTTTAATGTCACCTCTTGCTCTTGCCGTTTCGATCGGTGGTATTCAAAATATTTTAGCTAAAGGTACTAAATATTCTATATGGGATACTTCAAAAGAAATGTTATATATCCCTCTTGATGAGGAACTTAAAACCAAAGGCAAAGCTGCGGTTGACGTGATAAGTGCAAAAGTCGGCAAATCCTCTAGCGGTCTTGTGCAATCTATTATTTTTACTTTAGTTCCAACTGCTACTTTTACCTCAATCTCACCAATTCTAATGGTGGTATTTACTTTTGTATGCTTAGCGTGGATTTATGCAGTAAGAAAAATATATTTTGAATATCAAAAAATAGCATAAAATAAATTATTGTCATCCCGCGACTTGATCACGGGATCTAAGGATACAGTCTGTGACACAAGATACCGTGGTCAAACCACGGTATGACACCGAACACGTTTTTTGATCCACGCGGGCAATGCCCTTTTTAGCTAGAAACCTTACAGCATAAAACTATCGATGTTACTATGAATCAATCTCTCCTAAACCTTTAGTCTCTATATTATCTAAGAAAATCTCAAAATCCTTTAAGATATTTTCAACATCTTTTAAGATAGGATCAAATTCGTCTTTACTTTGAGAAGAAGGCGGTTTAAATGAAGTTAGGGTAACTTTTTCACTCTTTATAAAATTATGAGGCTGATCCTTAAGTTTAATAGTAACAACTTCGCCTGCTAGAGAGTTCGTATGTCTGTTCTCATTAATTGAATCTGGATGCGTAATTTCTAGGTTTTTTGGAGTATTATCTTCCTTGTTCTTACTACGGAATGAAAAAATTCTAGATGATGGTATTTGATTTACATTTTATTTAAAAAACCCTATTATAGGGCAATAATTTATATTTAACAAGCAGGATGGTTAATTGTCATAAACTTTTCTATCATTCTAGTAACGGAACGTTCTAGTTCAATATCTAATTTTGAATAATCAGAAAAGTTAAACCATTTAAGTTCATTCGATTCGTTATTTTTTATAAAATTATTATTATTTACTGTTTTTAGTAAAAATCGTACATCATAGTGATAATGAGCAGGCTCCTTATGAGTTTGCAAAATATAATGGGTGTCTATATCAAAAATCTCCTTATTTATCGTTTTGATTTCATTAATTCCGGATTCTTCTACAGCTTCTTTAACCGCTACATTTAATATATTACTATCTCCATCACAATGACCGCCTGGTTGAAGCCACTTATCAAGCTTTTTATGGTGCATCAATAAAAATTTAGTTTTATCATTATTAAGTAAAAAAGCCGAAGCAGTGAAATGTCCTATTTGTAAATCTCTGCTAAAAGGATTTTCATATTCATTTAAAAATTCAAGCATTTTTGTTTTTGTAACAATTTCTTCAGGATATGTACTACTGTAATTTTGTAGTTTAATATGTAATTCATTCATAATGATAATTTTTTATGTATAGAGCTTCGATATTTAACTCAAATTTCTCTGCTAAGTCAAATAAAAATAATGTCATAAAATTATATTGTCCATGTTTCAATTTAATATTAACTAATTAAGTTTATTTTTATGCTTAACAAAATAGTCGAGTTATTTAGAAGTGATGATACAACCCCTTGGTATGGTAAGCTTGCAGTAGTAGGAGCATGTGCTGTTGGAATTTATGTGATAGCAGGTGATTTACTTAAATCTCCGGCTTTTATTCTCAAATGTGGTGCCGATGTAGTAGCAACAATGGGAGCAATTCTAGCATATGAGCATTATACAAAAGCAACTTCGCAAGAAAGTCCGATAGAATTGATAGGAAATGAAGCACAAGCTGAAATATAATAATAAAATATTTTTAACGAATTTAGAGGACACACCGACTCTAAATTCGTATTCATTTACCATTCAAACCGTTTTTTAGTCTAATTTTGACTTGTTTTAAAGAACGAGGAGTTGCATCCGTAACTTCAATTTCAATATTTTCTGAAATATCTATTCTAGTACCGATAGCCGGAACACTACTGACTCTAGTCAATACTAATCCACCTATCGTATCAAACTCATCATCATCATTTTGTAGCTTTTCTCCTATTATTTCTTCAAGCACTTCTACTTTAACACGTGCATTTGAAATAATTGTTGAGTTATTAATAACCTTGAAATTATCACTATCTAATTGCTGATCATGCTCATCATCTATTCGTCCTACTATTTCTTCTATAAGATCTTCAATAGTAACTAAACCGTCAGTACCGCCATACTCATCAATAACTATTGCAATATGTGTTCTCTCACGACGCATTTTTGCTAGCAAATCTAATAATTTCATAGAAGGAGCTGCAATTATATGCTTACGTATAAGCTTTTTTAAACGACCGTTTTGCTTTGTAGCCAATGCTTTAAATAAATCCTTGATATGAATGAATCCTACTACATTATCCAAAGTACCGTCATATATAAGAGTTCGTGTATGTGGGACTTCTAACTTAATAGACTCACTTAATTCTTCTAGATTCGTAGTTAATTTTATTGCCGCAATATCGGAACGCGGTACCATTATATCTTCAATAGTTTTATCTTCTAGCTCCAATAAATTAGCTAAAATATTACGCTCGTCTAAAGTCATTTTTTGGCTATTAATTTTAAGGCGTTTTATGACACCAAAAAAATTATCGGGCGTTTTTGTTTTTCTAAAAAAATTTTTTATCGGAGAGAATAATTTTCGTACAGTAAAAATTAACTTATTATTTTGATTTTTTTTACTAGAATCTTCTTTTTTTGAAGATTTTAACATAAATTTTTTATTTAGTTAATAAGGGGGAAAAATACCGAAATATGATAATATTTCAATTTCTAGATTTTCCATAATATTTGCTTCTGTGTCATTTTGATGATCAAACCCAATTAAGTGTAAAATACTATGTATTAAAAGATGAATAAAATGATTCTCAAAAGTTTTTTGCTGCTCGCACGATTCATTATATATTACCTCATAACAAAATGCTATATCACCTAAATGCATATAATCAGAGTCACCTAAAAATTCAAGTTTAGAATATAAATCCTGCCAATTTAATTCGTTGCTTGGAAAAGAAAGAACGTTAGTAGCTTTTTCTATATTACGAAATTGTTTGTTTAAGGTCAATATTTCTGCAACATTTGTTAGTAAAATTGATAATTCAAATTGTTTTATTTTACTAAAATTATCAAATCGCAATAAAATATTTTGAGTTATTTTTTTGATTAAACTCTTATTTATCTGCTTATGCTCACGCCATTTGTTGTAGTGTCTTACAATTTCTACGTTTATCATTGTACCAAATATTGAATGAATGGTCGTTATAGACTTAGCTGCAACTTAAGAGCATATTTTAAAAGCTGTATATCTTCATTAGAGATAACGTTAATTTTAGATTTTAATCTTAATTTACTTACTGTCATTATTTGATCAGTCATGGCTTTGTAAGCGGCTCCAAGCTCCTCATTAATTACATAAGGTTTTACAAGTTGCTCAATAAATTTGCTAATTTTACATTCACCTATTACAGAATAAAGCCTATAATAAACCGCTGCATCTATAGTAATTGTCAATTTCTTCTGCATAAAATACTCGTATACACGTGTATTACACGTATGATATTATATATATAAATTAATCAACATGAGGATTATTTTTTAGTAAACAAAGATAATAGCTATGAAAACTGACCACACAGGCAATAAGCATGATATTTTAAGACACCAGTTTTTGTTGGTAATTCTCTTTTAATTTTTGAAAATCCTCATCGGCATGGTATGAAGAACGGGTTAGCGGGCTTGCCGAAACCATCAAGAATCCTTTTGTTTTTGCTATTCGCTCTAGATATTTAAACTCTTCCGGCGTAACATATTTTGCGACCTCAGCATGATTTTTGGTAGGCTGCAGATACTGCCCGATAGTTAGGAAATCAACCTTTGCTTCTCTTAAATCATCTATAACCTGTACTACTTCATTTATTTCTTCCCCAAGTCCTACCATCATACCGGATTTTGTAAAAATTTCAGGAGATAATTTTTTGATATTATGAAGTAAGCTTAAAGAATTATAATATCTAGCCCCCGGTCTAATCGTTTTGTATAAAGACGGTACTGTTTCGACATTATGGTTAAAAACGTCAGGTTTTGCGTTTGCTATTATTTCAGCGGCTCCTTCTTTTCTTAAAAAATCGGGTGTTAGAATCTCAATAGTAGTATTTGGCGATGATTTTCGAATTTCGCTAATACACTTCGCAAAATGTGAAGCTCCGCCATCCTCAAGATCATCACGATCGACGGAAGTAATTACTACATGCTTAAGATTTAGCTTTTGTACCGCCTCCGCTAACCTTTGCGGTTCATGCAGATCAAGTAAATCCGGTCTACCCGTTTTAACGTTACAAAACCTACAGGCTCTAGTACAAACCGAACCTAAAATCATCACAGTTGTATGTTTTTTCGACCAGCACTCACCAATATTAGGACAAGCAGCTTCCTCGCACACAGTATTTAATCTCAGATTCTTTATTAAATCTTTTGTATTATAGTACTCTGTAGAATTAGGAGCTTTTACTTTTATCCAATCAGGTCGTTTATTTAAATTAGCCATAAAACGGAAATAATTCAATTAATTTTGTCACTTCATTTAATACTTTCTGCTCAAGATCGCTATTATCTTCATTATTTTTTAAGCCGTCTAAAATATCTGCTACCATATGACCGACTAATACAAAATCCTTTTCTTTAAAGCCTCTAGTAGTACATGCGGGAGTACCAAGGCGAATACCTGAAGTGATAAAAGGCGAAGTTTCATCAAACGGGATAGCATTCTTATTACACGTAATCCCTGCTCTATCCAAAGAATTTGCGGCAAGCTTACCCGTGATTCCGTCTTTACGCAAATCCACTAAAACAATATGATTATCGGTACCACCTGTTAATATATCATATCCTCTTTCTTGCAAGCTACTTGCTAAAGCTTTAGCGTTACTTATTACCTGCTGAATATAGCTTTTATATTCAGGCTGCAAATTTTCTAAAAAAGCTACGGCTTTTGCGGCGATTATATGCATTAACGGACCACCTTGTAGTCCTGGAAATAATGCAGAATTTATTTTTTGACCTATCTCTTCATCGTTAGATAAAATTAAACCGCCTCTTGGACCTCTAAGTGTTTTATGAGTAGTAGAGGTAACAGCGTGAGCGTAAGGAATAGGGCTTTGATGCTCACCTGTGGCAACAAGTCCTGCAATATGAGCAATATCTGCCATAAAATAAGCTCCTACTTTATCCACGATTTCTCTAAATTTTGCAAAATCAATATTACGAGGATAAGCAGAAAAACCGGCTATAAGTAATTTTGGTTTATGCAAATTCGCTAAGCGTTCAATCTCATAATAATCGATTAAATAAGTCTCTTTATTTACTCTATAAGAAACGGCGTTAAACCATTTACCGGACATATTAGAAGCTGCACCGTGCGTTAGATGCCCGCCGCTATCCAGGGACATACCAAGAACCGTATCACCCGGCTGTAATAAAGCAAGATATACAGCCTGATTTGCGTGTGATCCTGAATGAGGTTGGACATTTGCATATTTGCAGTTAAAGAGTTTTTTTACTCGTTCTATAGCTAAATTTTCAGCTTTATCTACTTCCTCGCAACCGTTATAGAATCGCTTACTTGGGTATCCTTCGGCATATTTGTTAGTCAGAAGCGACCCTTGAGCTTCAAGCACAGCAGGACTTACAAAATTTTCTGATGCAATAAGCTCGATTACGCTACTTTGACGCAGCTTTTCATGCTTTATTATTTCATTAATCTCTTTATCCGTTTCGTGTAAATTATTATTAAAAATATTCATTCATCCTCATATTTTTTTTGGTTTTGTTGTGTGGATATCTAATCGTCATTGCGAGGAAAAACTGAAAATTTTGACGAAACAATCTCGTACCAAAATCCTGAGATTGCCACGCAGACTACAGCTGCTCGCAATGACGGTTATTTATAAAATTAATCGCAATCTCAAGCCCCCGTCCATCTATTGAATGAGCAAGAGACGTTAATTTATGTCCGCTATGCTCTATATGCAGCTTAGATAAATAGTTTGAAGCATTATACATCTCGCTAACACCGACCACATCATCTAATTCCCCATGAATCAAACATATAGGAGTAAGCTTATTATTAACTTCCATAGGTGGAATTAATGCACCCGAAAAACCTATAGTACAGAAAAACGGCTCTTTTTGAACTAGTGTTAAATATAACCCTATCATCGTACCTTGAGAAAAGCCAATAATGATAGTATCTTTGTTGGTTAGATTTAACTTGTCCTGCTTTTGCTTTATTATATCTTCAACCTTAGAAATATTATTTGCAATTAGCTTTGCCATAATATGCGGGCTGCGGTCTTGCAAACTAAACCATTGTCTACCATAAGGCATCATATCATAAGCCTCGATACCATGCGGGGAAATAAAATGACAATTGGGTAAATAATTTTTGATATAAGGCACAAGTCCTATTAAATCATGTCCGTCCGAGCCGACACCGTGCAGTAATACTACTAGCTTCTTCGGCGGCTGCTCTTTACTTTCTACTTCGGGATATTCTAAATATTTACTCATGTTTTTATATGTTTATGTACTTAAAATATTAAGGTTGAGTAGTAGTATACGAAGGTCAATTTCAAAAAGAGCACAGAGTCTACAAGGCGAGGAGCGGAGCGTATACTGAATACTTAAGCACCGCCAGAACTTACTAGACGACTACGCCAATTTTAATTCACCGAGTATACGCTTTCAACATCTTCTCAAGTTCCCCACTTTGATATAACTCTCTAGCAATATCACACCCACCGACTAATTCTCCGTTAATGTATAATTGTGGGAATGTCGGCCAGTCGCTAAACTTTTTTAAATCTTCACGTAATTCAGTATCAAAAAGTACATTAATATCACGAAATTCTACACCTAATTTATTCAAAATAGCTACTACGGTTCCTGAAAATCCGCATGCAGGCGACTCTTTAGTACCTTTCATGAACAATACTACTTTATTATTTTTTATTTCATTTTCTATAAATTTAAAATTTTTATTTTCTAGCATTTTAAGACTCAATAATTTATCTTCTAAAATACACTTTCTATAATAATATATGCAAGCACAAATAGTTAATAAAATTTTTGAGATTTTTAGCAAGAATAATCCAAATCCAAAAACCGAATTAATATATAAGAATGATTTTACCTTATTAGTAGCGGTAATATTATCTGCTCAAGCCACCGATATATCAGTAAATTTAGCAACTAAATCTTTATTTGAAACTTATGATACACCAGAAAAAATTTTAGAACTCAGCGAAGAAGGACTTAAAAAATATATAAAATCTATCGGACTATTTAACAGCAAAGCAAAAAATATTATCGCATTATGTAAAATATTGATAAGCAATTATCAAGCTTCAGTACCGAATGATTTTAAGGAATTAATTAAACTACCGGGCGTTGGCAGAAAAACTGCTAATGTTGTACTAAATTGCTTATTCGGCATACCTACAATGGCAGTTGATACACATGTCTTTAGAGTAGCCAAAAGGATCGGACTTGCTAAAGGCGGTACTCCTGAAATAGTAGAAAAAGAGCTACTGCAGATTATCGATAAAAAATGGCTAACGCATGCCCATCACTGGCTAATTCTACACGGCAGATATATATGCAAAGCTAGAAAACCCGATTGCGACATCTGCATTATTAAAGAGTATTGCGATTATTATTTTAACCTTAAAAATAAGAGTTATAGTAAATCTTATAAATTACCAATTATTTCTAAATAATATTCATGTTCTATAAAATTAGGTTTAGGATCAAGCGTTACTAATGTTTCTAAATGACAAGTAACGAACGGTGCACCTTTACCTTGCCCCCTGAATAGATACGGATGTTTGCAAAACCAAGCGAATTCTCCTTCCATTTGTGCACTAGTTAATTCATGTAATATATTACCGTTTTTATCATAAAGACTAAATAAAGTTTTGCCATTATCCTCAATAAGTTTTATAGGGGTTTGTTTATTATCTAAATTTTCTTGCTGATGTCCTATATATATTTTATCTAAAACTCCTTTTTTCTCATATTCTTTAAGAATTATTTGTGTCATTTCCTTTACCGGTACAGTAATCATATATTCTTTTTTATTAGAATAAATATCTTTGGCACAGGCGGCAATAAAACTATGAAGTTTAACTGCAAGATTTTTATGTTTTATAATAAAAGGTTTTTTTTGATATATTGGAAGTCTTGCTATACCAGAATACGAAATAAAGCTTGCATTTTGAGAAGTCAGCATGGTTATAAACATCTCTATAGATGAAGTATCAAGCGAGTCACCTTTTTGTCATATTTTATTATTGGGAACAAAGGCTACATAATACATCGGTTAAGCCTTGATCATGATAATCTAAGCTAGCGAAAAAGACATACTTCCCCTTATCAAAATTTTGTATCACCAGATCATTGCCTTGATAAGAACTTTGAAAGCTACTCTGCTTACCCACAAAATCTTGCCAAGCAGACATATTCGCTCCGTTGACTTTTACCATATAAAAATGTAAATCATCTTCCTGTTTATAATGATGAATTTCTGAATTTACTTTTTGTATTTGTGTCTCTTGTAACTTTTTAAAAATACCCTGTAAATCAGAATATTGTTTATCTATTTTACTGAAATTATACTTAGAACCAAGCCGTAAAGCTTGCCCATACTGCATTTCGATTCCATACAGGGTTTTAGCTTCTTTACATGCAGCTTTTATAAATTGACTTAACTGTTCTTCATCTTTAGTAAAATTATTTTTTTTTAAATCTCTCTAAGAATTTTTTTAATAAAGCCTCTTTTCTGCGATCTGTCATATTAACATCAGTATGATTATGCCTGTTTTTAATCTTAAATTAAAAATATCTTCCATATATCTATAGAAGGTATAAATTTCTATAGTTTGGGGCTTAAAAGATGAATTATCATTTAATTGCAAAATAAAATCATTTACTTCTTTCCAATTTTCATAAGTTGATATATCAAGAGAGATAATTTTATCCTTTACTATATAAGGATTTTAAAGAAAATTAAAAATCTCTTGTAAGCTTATTCCCTCTAAATTTGTACAATCTAAGACACCGTCTTTCATAGAAGATAGTGCTTCTTTCAATTGATCATTGATTTCTTCCATTTTATAAATCTTTTAAATATTAATTCTTAAAGAAGTACTAAAAATTAATATTTTGTCAAGTTAACAATTTTTTGCTTACTTCATAATATCTAAGCTCAATTTGATAAAGGTAAAATTTATGCGTTCAGCACTTATAACTTCTATATTAGTAGCTGTAGCTTTCTTAACAAGTGCTTGTAATACAATGCAAGGTGCAGGTCAAGATATACAGGCAGCCGGTAAAAAACTTACAGATTCGGCAGAAAGCAATAAGCCTAAAAAAGGTTGCGGCTGTCCTTACAGCTCAGCTAACTAAATATACTGTTTTTTATAATGGGTCGTCTGCCGATTCTTCATTTACTCGGAGTATATATCGCAGATGACTTTTTATTTTTCCGCCTTATCGATTTCTGCTTTTAGCTTTTCTATTTCTTCTTTTGAAAGTTTAGTATATTTAATTATTGTTTCTAGAGGATCTTTATCAATTAACATTTCTTTTGCTATTTCAATATTTCTTCTAGCTTTGCCTTCAGCTCTTCCTTCCTCTTTCATCTTTTTAAAAGCACTAGTTTCAATTCTAAGCCACTCTAAACGATTTTCATATTCCTCTCTTTCTGCATCATTTAAATTTATTACCTCAAGCACGGTTAATGCTTTTTTCAATACATCATTATCCAATTCTTTCGGTAAATTATCTTTATTTAATAAATCATTACGTGTTAAAAATGCTAGCCATATATCTAAAGCATTTTTAACTTTCTTGACGACGTCAGATAACTCCTCCTTAGGATTCTTAGCAAATTTATTAAGCTCTATCGTATGTAACTCTATATCTTTAAAATATACTAAACCACTTTTTATTTCCTTTAACTGAAAAGAATTATGATATTCATCTGTATCTGTAATACTGGTAAAGTTAAGTATGTGTATCCCTATTATTTTATTTAATGCCGCATAATCTGATCCCTCTTTCAGTTGCTCCGTATACATTTTCGCCCAATAATACAAAGCTCTTTTATCGTAATCCGCTTCATCGGTTACTTGGATTTCGATATTATACCTTTTACTGCTTTCACTTTTGGCTTTTATATCAAGTATAGATAGTTTATCGGCTTTAAAATTTTTTGGATTATACGGATTAAGTAATGTTACTTCTACAATCTGATCTTTCTCATTTACTATCGAATTAATAAGCGATATCAATAAATCTTTATTCTCTTCTACTCCAAAGATTTTTTTAAACGCTAAATCTACTCTCGGATTAACTTTTGACATATTATTATGTTACTGAATGTTATTTTCTCTTTATTTTAGCATATTCTGAGGTAAATATTCTACTATAAATTTATATTAAATCTTTTGCTTATTCACCAATCTATATATCTCTTTTTTACTATAAACATCTTTGAATTTGTCATAAACAAGTTCGATAGTAGTTTTGCTCCTTAAGTTTTTACTTAAGCAAAGTTCTATAAATTTTTCTAAATTTTTTTGTTGGTTTTGTTCCTGTATATTTCCTGAAATCAACAATACTATCTCACCTTTTAAAATATTATTTTGATAGAACTCTATTATTTCATCTATATCCCCTGTTTTTATTTCTTGATACAGTTTAGTTAACTCACGAGCTACACATATTTCTCGGTTTCCTAGTATTTCCTTAGCTACCGATAAAGTATTTATCAAACGAGGGGCCGTTTCAAAAAAAATCAAAGTAGCCTTAAGATTTACTAGTTCAGAAAAAATCTTTTTCTTACTTTCTATAGTTTTAGGTAAAAACCCGTGAAATAAAAATCGATTAGTAGGAAGAGCCGATAAAGTTAGAGCAGTAACCGGTGCAGATACTCCCGGTACTACGTCTATATAACAATTAAGATTGCGTATATCTCTAACTAACTTATAGCCGGGATCGGAAATTAAAGGAGTCCCTGCATCAGAAATTAAGCTTATTATATTGCCCGATTTTATTAAACTTATGATATTTTCTCTATCTTTCTCGTCACTATGATCATTATAAATTTGTAATTTTGTATGAATGTCATGTTTTGCTAGCAATTTTTGTGATATTCTAGTATCCTCGCATAAGATAATATCCGAATTTTTTAAAGTCGATATAGCACGAAGCGTTATATCTTCAAAATTACCGATCGGTGTTGAAACAATATATAATCCCGGTTTGGAAAGATATCTAATCATAGTTTTTTAATTTTAAGTAACATTATGGCTAGTATAAAACATAAACTACGAATCGTTCTATCATTTTTTTGCTTGATATATTTAACATCCTGTCAAACTCCTAAAGAAGAACCTATAAGTTTTCCTAAAAAAGAACAAAAAGAAATTGAGATTGCAATTTTAATGCCAAATCAGAGTCCTGATAGTATTGTCGGGAAACAATATAAAGATTTAATTAAAATGGGACTTAACGACGGAATCAAATCTTACATACATGTTACTTCTTACGATGGTTCAGACGAAAAAAACGTTTTAGCCGCTATGGATAAAATAGTAGCACGTAAAACTAAGATTATTTTAGGTCCTCTATATTCTAACTTTACCTCTCTAATAGCCGAAAAAGCAACGGCAAATGATATTATTATAATAACTATGTCAAATAATCCGGCTCTTGCAGAAGATAAATTATTTGTATTCGGTCATGCACCTTTAAAACAACTGATACGTATCATTAATTATTACGCAAGTAACGACCATAAAGATTTTATGGCATTATTACCTAAAGGGAAGCATTCGCAAACTATTAGTCAAGTAATGCAAAATATATTGATTCAGAACAATGCATCATTATCACACACTGAATTTTATGAGGATAATCCTGAATCTATAGCAAAAGCCGTAAGAAATATTTCAGACAATACCGATATTATAAATGAACGTAGCGACACGACAAAACCGGTTATTTATCTATCAGACGATCCAAAAAATTTAAACCTACTCGCTGATAGTATTCGTAAATATAATTTAGATAAAAAGGCTATTTTAATCGGTGATAATCGTATTAATATCGATTACCCTGAAAATATCGATATTAGCTTTACCGGCTCTTTAAATTTACTCAATAGCAACGTTCCGGATAGGGCAAAAGACTTAGGTATTAACCATATAGGCTTCATGCATCTTCTTTCTTATGATTTAGGACGTATGACTGCAAACTATATAGGCAATGAATTTGCATCTGAAAGGTTTTTAAATAGAATGAACAGTAGACAACCTTATATAGGTTTATCCGGTAATATTCATTTCATCGATGGAGTAGCTCAGAGACGATATGATATTATTAGGAAAGAGAATGGGATATATTCTACTGTTTCAGGAAATTAGGGCGTTGTTGTATCTTGGTCACTCAGTGGCCTGACCATGTGTTGTACGAACGTTCAGGATGTCATTCCCGCTTCCGCGGGAATGACATTGAGTAGGTTTTTCAAGCTATGCAACAAGGCTGGTCAAGCCACGGGATGACAAAGGGACACTAAAGATTAATTATTTATTTTTATCATTATCACTACCGTCGTCTTTCATGCCGTCTTTAAAAGCTTTAAGACCTTTAGCAAGATCGGACATGACTTGCGGTAATTTGCCGGCACCGAATAATACAAAAATAATTAATAAAACTATTAATAAATGGCTAAAGCTCATTCCCATGATATTTTTGCTGTATAAGTTAAAATTTAATTATATAAGATATTATAGCTCTAATCTAGGATAAAATAATTAAAGAAATGTTTACTAAAAAACAATTTTCAGAATTTTTTGCTACTTTTTTTTATATCGGAAAAATAAAATACTGCCCAGGCACTTTTGGATCGATTGCCACTTTCCCTCTAACTTATTTCTTAATATATTTTATTGTTAATAACAAAATAATCATTCCTTTCTTAAGTCTTACTCTCGGTGAAGCTCAACTTGTCAGTATATTTATTATAAGCTTTAGCCTATGTTTGATACTCTTAATACTCGGCACTTATTTTACTAAAATATATTTAAATTATACAAATTCAGAAGACCCTAAAGAAGTGGTAATTGATGAAGTAGTAGGGCAAATGCTAACTATCGTTTTAGTATTTTTTTCCGCTTTATTTGCTAATGAATCGTATTTAATTAAATATTTTAGTCCGCTAACAATAAATATTATATTACTTTTCGTATTACCTTTTTGTCTATTCCGATTTTTTGATATAGTAAAGCCCTGGCCTATTAATTGGTTGGACAAAAATATTAAGGGCAGTATCGGCGTTATGCTTGATGATTTGCTAGCCGCAATATTTGCTGCGGTAACTCAATACGCAATTATATTTGTGTTAATAGATATTCGACAATAGATTTGCTATAAAAAAAGATCATTGACTAATTTCTAATATAATAATATGATACGATAAATATTTATAAATTTTTAAAGAGATAGTTTTCATGTTCGCAGTTATAAAAGCAGGTGGAAAACAATATAAAGTAGACAGAAATAGTATTATTAAAGTCGAAAAAATTGATGGAGAACTTGGCTCTAAAATTCAGTTTGATCAAATTTTAATGATTGGCGAATACTCAAAGCCTTCTTTTATTGGGACTCCAATAGTTAAAGGGGCTGTTGTTACGGCTGAAATTACTAACCAACTTAAAGATAATAAAATTATAGTCTTTAAGAAAAAGCGTAGAAAAAATTATCGTCGTAAAGCCGGTCATCGTCAAGAATTGACGGAATTAAAAATATTAGATATTACCAAACAATAATAATAACTTAAAAGGAATTATAAAATGGCAACCAAAAAAGCCGGTGGTAGTTCTAGGAACGGAAGAGACTCGGCCGGTCGAAGGCTGGGAGTTAAAAAAGCCGATGGACAATATGTAATACCCGGTAATATTATAGTTAGACAACGTGGCACAAAAATTCATCCTGGAACGAATGTAGGGCTTGGCAAAGATCATACAATATTTGCTTTGATAGAAGGTAGAGTAGAATTTTTAACTAAGCGAAATCATAAAATCGTGAATGTTAAAGAAATTGCCAGTGCTTAAGTATTGCGGTTTGATCTACTAGTGTTACGTGGAACAAAAAATGCTTTTTATGGCATTGTTGCGTTGATTGGTAAAATCCATTTTGTCACCCCGTGGCTTGACTACAGGGTCCATAAAAACAATTTAAAGTACTAATATTATTAGTATTTTAAGCTGGATCCCGCGATCAAGTCGCGAGATGACAATTAAAAACCGTTCCACACAATAATGTCTGTAAGTGAGCTAGATGACGACAAGCGGAAATTAATTATATAACATAATATTCTATTAGGCTTTCTTTACTTATGGCCTTAATAATTCAAAAGTTCGGTGGCACTTCCGTTGCAAATATTGATAGAATAAAAAAAATCGTTCCTATCATAAAAACCGAAATAGCTAAAAATAACCAAGTAATTGTAGTAGTTTCGGCTATGGCAGGTGTTACTAATCAACTTGTCACATTGTGTAATGAAGTATCAAGCCTTAACAACATTTCGCAATTTGCAGAATATGATGTAGCACTTTCTAGCGGTGAAATAGTCACTGCTTCATTACTAGCACTCGCTCTTCAAGAAGAAGACATAAAGGCGCGATCATTTCTAGCTTGGCAATTACCGATGCTCACCGATAATAATCATAGTAAAGCTTTAGTAGAATCAATTACTACAGATTTACTAGAAAAATATTTACAGTTAAATACCGTCCCTATAATAGCTGGTTTTCAAGGAATTAACAAATCCAATAGGTTAACTACTTTGGGCAGAGGAGGATCTGATACTACTGCCGCCTTAATCGCTGCAGCTATGAAAGCCAATAGATGTGATATTTATACTGATGTAGAGGGAATATTTACTGCTGATCCAAGAATTATTCCAAATGCCAAGAAGATAAAAGAAATAGATTTTTTAGAAATGTTAGAACTAGCATCAAGTGGAGCAAAAGTACTACACCCTAGAGCCGGAGAGCTAGTAATGCGGTATAAAATAGATATGCGTGTTCTGTCAACATTTTCACCGGACACAGAAGGTACGTTAATCACTTCAAAGGATAAAAATATGGAGCATGGGATTATTAACAGCATTACTTCTAATAAAAATTTATTAAAAATATCTGTAAAGAGCATTTCTTTAAGTTTTTTGCAAGTTGCAAATATGATTACACAAAATAATAATCATATTGAGTTTATGCAAGAGATAAAAAATAATGAAGAATATAGTTTTATTACAAATTTAACCGATAAAAATAATTTACAAGCTTTACTGACTAATTTAAAAGATGATAAGCAGATACAAGATTTTACTTTTGATACCGAAATTGCTACAATCTCTCTTATTGGTTATGGGATTAAAAATGATTGTAAATTACTTGAAATGATATTATCAAAGTTAACGAAAGATAATATAAATGTTAACATGATACAATTATCAGAAGTTAAAATTACCTTATTCATAAATGATCAAGATGCAGAAAAAACAATTTTTAATTTATATAATCTTTTTAAAATATCTTAGATTCTGCATCTGAAATTTAATTTATAGTAAAAGAAGTGGAAAAGACATGGCTCCTACTACAGAAAAATTTTATAATTTGTGACAAAAAAAGTTAAAATAGATTAATTTAAATCTCATATATAAGACCTAAATACTTAATTCAATAGCTTAAATTTATTATTTTCATTATAATTATCTTCTATTTACTATTTATTAGTTATATATTAATAAATAAGTCTAAGAGGCTATCTATGAAGTTATTTTAACTCTCAATTTTTAGGAGTAAATTTTACAGGAAAAAATAATGAGCCAAGATATAAGGTCAAAAGAAAGATTTAATCGAATTAACGATATATCAGAACCAAATAAAGATGGTCCAGAAGAAATTAGAAATAATTTTAAAAAATTTGTACTGAATATATTAGAAACAGACAATATAACCCCGTATAAGTTAAGTGAAAAAACAGGTACTCATGAAACAGCGTGGAAAAATTTTCTAGATGGTCGTACAAAAATGCCTGATATGGGAGCAATTGTTGCTCTTGCAGATTACAAAAATGTTCCACTAGATGAAGTAATAGGCAGAGATATAAATAAAGCAAAAAAGATAACGATAGAAATAAAACAAACTCCGGAAATATCGGCATCTATAGCTAAACTACCAAAAGATATACTTCAAGAAGCCATGTTGATAGGAGACAAAACTAGAGGATTTATTCATAAACCAACAAATAAAAAGACAAAATCTTTTGCTAAACAAGTTAAAAGTTCTAATAAACCGAAAGGAAGATCTATCTAAATAAAAATATGTTTTTCAATATTGATCCTAATATAAAACTTAAAACCTTACTTGATATTCTAAAATGGAAAATAACTTCAAAACGACCAAAATGGCCGACAGCACTGCGCTTGCTTCCACTAATATTTTACCACAAAAAATAACTAGCAATAAAAATACACAGCTAAATCTCGATCGCTTCAGACAAGATGAATTTAAGGACGAGTCTGCACAGTGTACATTATTAGTACGTGACTACAGACGAGTTCCACGAAATTCATTAGTATCAAGCGATCGAGATGACGCTGTACGAGTAGCATATGTAGGGCATGTAACCTTTTGAATTCAAATAGACGGTTTAAATATCTTAACCGATCCGGTATGGTCGGAGCGGGTTAGTCCTTTTACTTTTGCAGGACCAAAGAGAGTGGTAAAACCCGTATTAATTTTACCGATTTACCTAAAATAGATGTTATATTAATAAGCCATAATCACTATGACCATTTAGACATCAGAACAATTAAAGGTTTATGGGTACGAGATAAGCCTAAGATTATTACACCGCTAATGAATGACGTAATAATCAAAAAACATATTACCGATGCAGAAATTGTTACCTTAGGGTGGGGAGAGTCATATAAAGAACAAGAAATACAGCTAAATTCAAAAAGTTTCCAAGAAGATGAAATTAAAGGCGATGTAGAATTTTATTTAGAACCGACACAGCATTGGTCGACTAGAGGAATATTTGATAAAAATAAAGCATTATGGGGAACCTTTATCATTAAAACTAAGATAGGAGATATTTGTTTTATAGGTAATTCGGGTTATAACGATACTCTTTTTAAAGAGATCGGAAAAAAACATAATATTTTAATAAGCCTTATTCCGATAGGGACTTATGAACCAAGATGGTTTATGAAGGTGTATTTTTCCTATTTGATAAATTAGATGTGTTTTATCTACCAATACTATATGTTTTACTGGATCCCGTGAATAAATCACGAGATGACAGAGAGGAATAACAAGCCACACCAACCACCCCTGAACGACACAAAATTCAGTTTATAATGGAGATAAAAGCATATTTATTACTGAATGAAAATTGCCAATTTCTGATTTATCACGAGAAGAGAAAATACAGCTACTAAATGGTTGTGCTTGGGGCGTTGCATTAGTCCATAATATTCTATCACTTTTTGCTTCTACTATTCCTATAGACATAAATATATTATCTGCATTACTTACTGAATAACCCAAAGCACTCATTAAAAAGTCATGTGTACGAACTCCATTAGTCTTTATCATTTGCACATAATTAAGTAATATAAATATATCAGCTCCTGTTTTTCTCCTAAAATTATAACAGGTTCACCTATATTTTGAGTCATTGAGAAAGCTTTTTCTTCAGGCCATAATAAAGGCATATATAAAGCAGTATAAGTATTATTATAGGAGCTACGGAAACGAGATACTAAATCATCAAGCTTTTGTATTCTAATATCTTTGTTGTGCAATAGCTTAACTCATAAACCATTCTTCTGCATTGCTAAAGAAATTTCTTGCTTCAACAATTCTTCCAAATGATCTTCATAGTCATATTTACGTTCTTTGCAATTACCAATATCTAGCGTATATACTTCCGTTTGCATCGGTAAAACTAATATTTCCTTGTATAGATAAGATAATAAAAATTATAGCTTTATGAAAATTTTATGCATAACATTTAAATTTAAAGTTTAAAAAACACAAATAAGGATACTTACATTCATTATTTTCGTCAAGATTTATTTTTTACCTATTACGGTTAAATAATATGGTCATAGAATAAGCAAGTACGGCAAACATGCAAAGATATAAAATCGGGAATAGGTTAAAATCAAATGATTTTATTACCTTTGCACAAATATAATTAGCAGTACCGGACATTAACATTGAGCCGATATTATGTCCTAAACTTATAACACGATAGCGTTCTTTAACTACAAAAGACTTAATAACTATACTATGAGCAAGAGCATTAAAAGGTGCAACTGATGCAGCTAACATTAAACTAGCTGCAAGCCCTAAATTAGTCATTTGATATTTTACTGCTATCACAAAAAATACACTTGCTGTAATAGTACATATAAATGCGATTTTTAATACTGAATTAACTCCTAAGCGATCGGCAATAAAACCGGCAATCGGCATACAAACAGCAAAACATATTACTATTAAGACCGAAAAAGCACTCATAATAATACCGATTGAAGGTAATACGATCGGTAAATATTGCTTCATAAAGATGATCGCAATTTGATATGTTGCTCCAAAACCTCCGGCTAAAAATATTAACCGTGCAATATTTTTCCATTGCTTTTTAATTATAGAGCTAAGTTTTTCAATAAAATCTTGGCTATAGTGTGCTTTTTTAAACTCCGGTGTTTCATCAAATTTCTGGCGATAATAAAGAGTTATTAATGCAAGTGGTAAACTTAGTAAAAACGGAATACGCCAACCCCACTCCGGAAAAATATGAGAATTAAAGAAATTAGTTGCACCGATTCCGCATAATAAACCCATTACTCCTGTACATCTAGTTATTGCCGAGGCAGTAAATCGGTATTTTGCTCCTAAATGTTCAATAACATAAATCGCTGCACCGTCATATTCCCCTCCAATAAAAATACCTTGCATGAAGCGACATAAAACTAAAATTATTGTACTCCAAACTCCTATCGAGGAATAATCGGGCAATAAACCTATTATTAAGGTAGGGATTACAATACCGATAATCGTAAAACTTAAGGCTTTTTTTCGACCATATATATCCCCTATACGTCCAAAAATATAAGCACCCATAGGCTTTGATAAATATGCTGCTGCATAAACAGCAAAAACATTTACAAGCTTTGTTAATAGATCAGTACTGGCTGAAAAGAATTTATCAGCGATAATTGCCGCTGAAAAACCATATAAACTATAGTCGTAATATTCAATAATAGTGCCTAAAAAAGCACCGAGAACTTTATTGCGTGATTTTGTTTGTTTCATTTTAAAGGTATACTGTGAGTAAACGAAAAGTAGGTAGACGAAGTTTAATTTGGAAAAGAGCAAGGCGTCTTGAAGCTGATAACCGCAGCGTACATACTAGTACGTGAGGATTATCAGCACAAGATAACGTAGCCAATTTTTCAAATTAAACGAGTATACATGACCGCTTTGGCCGTTACTTAAAATCCTTCAAAGACCTTTATGTAAAGGTGGACTTCATATATCTAAACTGAATTAGTATTAGACAGGGACGATGTCCTAAAAGTTAGTGGTAGTCCTAGGTTAATATTAAGCTCACGCACCAAGCAGCCAAGAGCTAATATATCACTTTCCCATTTTACATGCAAGGTTTTCTAGGTAACCTGCTATGGTAGTTAAGGTTTCTGCGAATTTTTCTTCGTCGGGATGATTTTTTTGAAGACTGTTTTTATTAAGTTTTTCTGTTAGACTAGCTATTTCAGCTTGCGCATTAAGTGATGCCATAACTAATAATAGCTCAAAAGAGGCTGTGGGGCTACCAAGTTTAATTTCCGCTATTTTATCATTCAATTTATTCGCTAAAGATAGTAATTCTTCCTCATCTCCATTATTACAATATAATTGAAAACTCTTGTTATTTAATGTTACCGTAACAATTGACATAATTATTTTTGCTGTTTTTTTATTTCTTCAAGTTCATTAATATAAATGTTAATTTGATCTAGCATTGTTATATAATTATCTTTTAATGCTTTATTTTCGTTTTGTAATTTTTGAACTTCATTTTGATTATTTACAAGCATACTCAACAAATCATCGAGTTTATGTTCTACTTCTTCCATTAATTTCTTTAGACTGCTTACATAACTTGCTTCTAAAGGTAATTTGTACGCCGATCCTGTACTCGCATCCTCACGTACGTCTATGTACGCTGCGGTGCCGCGTTCCGTGTCTCCTTCAAACGCCTCTTTATTAGCTTTGTTCTGTAAGCAGTCTAATATTTCATTATCCATTTTCGTTTAATCGTTAATTATGAAGGGATGACTTACAATAATAATTGATAACATTATAATAGATATAAGTACTAATTGTTTTTTACGTTTATAATTTATCAATACTTTAGCTCTTTTATTATTTAATAATTTTTCGGTTTCGTTCTGTTTAGTAGCTTCTATCTGCTCTGCATTTCTATCTTTTACATTAAGATGATCCAAGTATAATTTTAAGTAACCTCTTACGTATACTTCTCCCGGTAAAACATCAAAATTACCCTCTTCTAAAGCTACTAAATATTTTTTTCTAATTTTTAAATCACTAGATACCTGATTTAAAGTTTTACCTGAATCTAACCTAATTTGCTTAAGCATTGACGACATAATTTACTCAAGTTTTTGTAAGAATATTTCAAATTTCTTGTTTGCTAAAATAATTATATTTAAGTCTATAGTTTCTTGAGCTTTAATTTCTTTAATAAAATCAAGAAAATTTCTAACTAAGTTATTATTATTATCAATCCATAAATCTAAATCAATAGTTGTTTTAGATTTATTAATTATTTTTATTAATAATCTACGTTGTTTGTCATATAAATCATCTTTTAGCGATTGAATACCTAAGCGACGCCAAAATGAATCGTTCAATTGCCTATCACAAGCTTTACGTAACCAATCAAGACTAAACATATCACTTATAACAAAATAGGCTTTTGCTATCTCTTTATTATTCCCTGAAGTCTGTTTTGTTACATATATAATGTCAAATACTGAAATTAAATTGTCAAATGTAGCGATAGTAGTAGCCAATGATTCCTCTACCCCGCTAGTGGTATAATAATTTAATTTTTCTTCAAATCTTATTTTAGTTTCTCCGACTAATAAAGTATCTACCGTTTTTCTTAAGTTTTGTGCAGGAACTCTAAACTCTTCTATAGTTTCACTAATATTAATAGGATGTTTTAAATTTTTAATAAACCACGAAATACCTCGACGCATTAATTTCGTTATTTCGGTAAACATGTCGATTTTTACATTGTAATCAATATTAGTAGGTAGCTTACTTATCGTTTCCCATATATCATCAAGATCAAAAATTTCACAAATAATGGTATATGACCTTATTATATCACAAAGAGGAGCCCCAATCTCACGCTTTACAATACTAATAAGCGGTCCTCCAAGCTGATTAATTATTTTATTTATAGTAACGGTTTTAATAATCTCATGTTTAAGTGGATGAGATAAAATTTCATTACGAAACTTTTTTTGCATCATTTCAGGAAAATAATCTATAAGATATGCATCAAAATATTTATCATGGGAAAAAGTAGAATTAATTAACTCATGATAAGCAGATCTCTTACTATATGATAGCAATATGCAAAGCTCAGGACGAGTTAATACTTCACCACTAATAGCTCTGCTATTCAATTCTTCTGCACTAGGCAAGAATTCATTTTCCCGCTCTAATACTTTTTCTTCTTCTAAAATATCTATAAATTGACTAAGTATATTAACAGTTAAAGTAGGAGATAGTTGCATAATTGTTATTGCTTCGGTTTGCTTATAATTATCAAGTAATACTAACTCTTCAACTTGCTTTGTCATATCGTTTAGAAGTTTATTACGTTCTTCTAAAGTAATTTTTCCTGAGGTTATCGCACTACTTAAAGCAATCTTGATATTTACCTCATGATCGGAGCAATCAACACCTGCTGAATTATCAATAAAGTCAGCATTTATGCGTCCACCTTTTTTAGCATATTCAACTCTACCTCTCTGTGATACCCCAACATTACCGCCTTCTGCTATAACTTTTGCTCTAATTTCTTCACCGTTACATCTAAGGTTATCATTTGCTTTATCACCGATTTCTAAATTATTTTCCGTCTTAGCTTTGATATAAGTGCCTATTCCACCATTCCACAATAAATCAACATCTGCTTTTAAAATAGCTTTAATTAATTCTTCCGGTGATAATTCATTATCATTTATATCAAGTAATTTTTTAATTTCCGGTGATAATTTTATTAATTTACTACTGCGTTCAAATACTTTGCCTCCTTTAGAAATAAGCTTAGAATCATAATCAGACCAATTAGAACCCTTTAAATTAAATAAACGCAAACGCTCATTAAAACTTGATAAAGGATCAGGAGTAGGATCAATAAATATATGTTTATGATTAAAGGCAGCAACTAACTTAATAGCCTCTGATCTGAGCATACCGTTACCGAACACATCTCCCGACATATCTCCTATACCTACGACGGTAATAGGGTCTTTTTGGACATCTAATCCTAAAGTTTTAAAGTGATTAGTTACGGAAATCCAAGCTCCTTTGGAAGTAATAGCCATTTTTTTATGATCGTAACCTGCAGAACCACCGGAAGCAAAAGCATCATCAAGCCAGTAATTATATTCTCTTGCCACACTATTAGCATAATCCGAAAATGAGGCTGTACCTTTATCGGCAGCAACCACTAAATAAGGATCTTCTTTATCATAAATAATAACGTCTTTTGGATGTACTACTTTACCGTCAATGATATTATCAGTTATGTCTAATAAACCTCTCAGGAAATTCTTATAGCATTCTACCACTTTTTCCATATATTCATCACGAGTAAGCCCTTCCTCAGTAAAATGAACATAAAAACCGCCTTTAGAACCGACAGGAACAATAACAGAATTCTTAGTCATTTGTGCTTTCATAAGCCCAAGGACCTCAAGTCTATAATCTTCTGCTCTATCCGACCATCTAAGCCCTCCGCGTGATACAGGACCGCCTCTTAAATGAACAGCTTCAAAATTTCTAGAATAAACAAATGCTTCAGCAAACGGAACAGGTTTAGGTAAATCCGGTACTTTTGAAGAATCAAACTTAAATGAAAAAATATGTTTATGTGGTTGATAGTAATTTGTTCTAGTAATAGCATTAACTATACCAAGCATATTACGTAGTACTTTATCTTCACTACTCATCTCAACGGTTACTAAGTAATTATTTAGTTTGTCTTTAATTACGTCACAATTATTACCCGAATGTTTAGGATTAAATTTTATATCAAATAGATTTACCAACATTTTTGTATATTCAGGATGTTTAAGTAACGTTAACTGTACATAGCCTTTACCGTAACTAAATCCCGTTTGATGTAAATATCTTGTTAAAGCTTTGACGAGTTTAACTTGCTTCCAGTTAAAACCGGCAAGCACTATTAATTTACTTAAAGAATCATTAGCAAGCATCCCAAGTGCCATTTTGTCTAAAGCTTCTTCAACATTTATTTTTAATTCGGTAATATTATCCTTTACAGGTACAATAGAAGTTAAGATAAAATTATATATCCAGCTTTCTTTGATTTCGAGAGCCTCCTTAATTGCAAAAGTTTGTTCATCAATTGCTTTAAAACCTAAATTTTCTATTGGCGGCAATATGTTAGAAAGTGCAAGTTTTACTTTTGGACTATATATTTTTAAGTAAAATTCCGTTTCATTTACAGAAACTAGATTAAACATATATTTTTGTGACTTACTTGCTTCCGTTAGATATTCAATATCTACTAAAGCTATTTCCGGAGAAAATTTTTGCCTATAATCTGCCGGAAAAACATTATCAAAAAGCTTTAAATTAATACCTACTTGATATTCGCCGAATTTTTTAGAAAGCTTAAAATAAAAATCTTCACTCCAACGTGTAGAGATACGATCTAAATCTTGCTGTATTATTTCTGCTTCAAAATTTATTTTATGTTCCCCTTGTGCTTCAAGCGTTACAAAAAGATAAGAAAAACTACCGGCTACTTCGGTGATATAGTTGGATAAAATTTTACTACCGAATTTTTCTGCTAAATAACAATCTATCATATTATGCATTTCAGCCGTTAAACGTTCTCGTGGCAGAAAAATTATGATATTAAGAAAAGAACTAGACCAATCATATTGAATAAATAATTTAAGCTTCTTACTCATCATACTTGAGAGCATATGTAAACACATACAATATAAATCGCCTTGATCAATTTGTATTAAAGCTTCTCTCGGTAACGACTCCATTAAAATTCTTAACTTATCGGCATTATAACCAGATAATGCAAAACCGGCTTTCTCAATTACAAAATTAAATTTTTGTCGTAGGATTGGAATATTACTTATTGAATGGTAATACATATTTGAATTATATATACCGAAAATTATACTGCCCGAAATATATTCACCCAAAGAGTCAAATTTTTTCACTAAGATATAGTCGATTAAATTATCTGAATGGATAAGCGACGCACTATTTATTTTACCGAGTATTATTAATTGATTTTGATATAAAGGATTAGCAGAACATTTTATAATATCATCAATCTCGTCTTTTACTTCTTGCCATATTTTTGCTGCTCCTATTTCATTGCTTAATTTTAAAGATTTTACTTCAAAATCAAGAGTCCCTAATAAAACCAAATTATCGTTTTGTAACCAATTTAAGAATTCTTTAGCCTCTTTAAAATTTAATTTATAATTATCAATTATATTTTTAGATAAATCTTGTAATTTTGTGAGTAATTGCGGTAAATGGCTATAGCTTTGCTCTAACTTTTCTAATCTTTCATTTATAGCCTCGGTTAAAAATGTAGTAGTTTTATCGTCAAAATTTCCTAAAATGGTTAAATGTAGTATTGATTCTGATTTTTCATCCGACACAGAATTTTCTAATATTTTTTCTAATTCTCCTTTACTATTTCGTACACAGTTTATTACCGGATGAAGTAAAAACTTAGTTTGCAAATTCATGTTTTTAAGCAGACATATGATAAAATCAACAATATGCGGCTTATTATCAAGTAATATCAAGACATTTATTGCCGGATCATTTTCAATAACTGCCTTTGTTATTGCTATTTTTCTTGCTCTTGCTATCCTTTGTTTAAAAAACTTAAAGGCTTCATCTGCAAAATTTTGGAATAATTTTTCTCTATTCTCAAAATCATAATCTATCGGAATATAATTGAAAAACTTTTGAACAAAATCTATATATATGGAACTTGACTCACGTTCCTTGCTAAGTTCTAGAATTTTAGTTTTATAATTCGGGATTTGACAATTTAAACGGCTAAAGTTTAAAGAGGTTGTTTTTGGGGTCATGATTTTCTTAAGTAATAATATGATTATTTTTGTTGTTATTATATTATATAAAATAACTTAAGCAAGAGGCATAGAAAATAAGTGGAAACGATATTTGCACAAAGCTCTGCATTCGGTAAAGCAGGCGTAGCGGTTTTTAGGATTTCTGGTCCTAAAAGTTTAGAAGTTTTACAGCTACTTACCGGTAGAAAGGACTTTAAATCGAGATTAATGTATTATCAACAAATTATAGTCCCTGAAACTAAGGAGCTAATCGATAATGTTATGGTTGTTTATTTTAAGTCACCTGGTAGCTTTACCGGGGAAGACGTAGTCGAAATTCACACGCATGGCAGTAAAGCTATATCTATAATGCTGACAAATGCATTATTAAAAGCTGGTATTCGTTTGGCAGAAGCAGGAGAGTTTACCAAAAGAGCTTTTTTAAATAACAAATTTGATTTAACGGCAGCAGAGGGGATAGCCGATTTAATTAATGCCGAAACTATAATGCAGCATAAGCAAGCAATTAGACAAGCAAACGGCAAACTTGAAGAATTATATAATAATTGGCGTAGTCAGCTTTTAAAAATTATCTCTCTGCTTGAAGCTTATATAGATTTCCCTGATGAAGATATACCTGATACCGTCCTTAATGAAGTTACTAATACTCATACAATTCTTGTAAATACAATATCGGAATATCTTAATGATAACAGAACAGGAGAATTACTACGAAGTGGTCTTAAGCTTGCAATTATCGGTCCGCCAAACGTTGGTAAGTCTAGCTTACTAAACTTCTTAATGCAGAGAGATATAGCGATTGTCTCAAATATTGCAGGAACTACTAGAGATATAATTGAGGGACATTTAGACATTGGCGGCTATCCTATTATTTTACAGGATACAGCAGGTATAAGAGAAGAAAGTAGTGACATTATCGAGCAGGAAGGTATAAAACGAGCTATAAATTCAGCTAAAACAGCAGATATTAAAATTATAATGTTTGATGCCGAAAAATTAGACTCCTCTATAAATGAAGATATTATTAATTTAATTGATGAAAATACTATCACAATAATTAATAAAATCGATTTAATCGAAGCTAGTAAAATCTTTTCTATTGAAAATAAATATAAATGCTTAAGAGTTTCAGTAAAAAATAATATTGCTCTTTCAAGTATATTAAAAAATATTGAAAATATTGCCGAAAACATGGCAGGATTTACCGAAACTCCTTATATAACAAATCAGCGTCATCGTAACTATTTACAACAAGCTCTCTCACATTTAACGGCTTTTAGCTTAGATAATGATTTAGTTCTAGCAACTGAAGATATTAGAATGACGGCACGCTGCATCGGTGCAATTACGGGTGCTATCAATGTAGAAGAAATACTAGGCGAGATCTTTAAAAATTTCTGCATAGGTAAGTAATATTGTATAGCTCGTTCTATGTCATTCCCGCAAGGTATTATTGCATGGACACCAAATCGTCATTGCGAGCGACTGTAAGGAGCGTGGCAACCTCATGAAACAGTAGACTTCTTGCATAACCTCCTTCTAAAGATAATTTGTACGTCAATCCGTACTCGCATCCGTTTCCTGCAAATTCCTCTTTATAAGATAGGTTATGCAAGAAGTCTACTGTTTCATGAGGTTGCCACGCTCCTTACAGTCGCTCGCAATGACGAAAAAACGAAACATTACAGCATAACAATCATCTTTCTCAAATCTTTCCATATATTAATTTATTTTAACTTTATCTTGACAAAAACATTAACATACTTTAGAAACCACGTTTTATTAATTAAAGGAGTAACATTATGACATCTATATTAAATATAAATTTAAAATGCGTTATGCCTATATTTGGAAGTGAAATAATAAGCAGTTTACCGGGTAATGTAAGCCACATCATTCATAAATTAAGCAGTACTATATTTTCATCAGTATATAGTACTGTTGCAGGAGCTTTTAAAAAAGGTTATATAGTGAATCATACACAGTGTAATTGGAAAAACATTGAACAATCTTTCAATGAGTCCCCAAATGATTTTTCAATACTACACCAAGAGTGCAACAATGGTTTAAATACTCCAATAAATAATATTTTTATCGATGCTGAAAATAATCCTCATATACTTTTACAACAAACTGTAACACCTCATCAAAACGGTACGGCTAGTATTCTTGGTCAACTTTATAAAGTAACAAATAATTATATGTTCTCTCAAGGCAATATTACCGAAACTAGCGGAGCTGATTTCTTAGGTTTAAATGAATGCATTCAAGAAGAAGCTATGAGTGCTTTACAAAACTATAACGCTTATAAAGAAACTTTAATCCCTCGTGAATCGCTTATAAATACTCTTGAAAATACTCTAAATCACTTAGGTCTCTCTTTAGATAATGTCTCTCCTACAGAAATAGGTAAAGATATTTTAGATCAACTCGGTAAAGCTTACACTGATGACCCTACTACAGAAAGACCTAACGATGATACAAATGACGATGGATATAGCGGTGCTTATATAGCTGGAATAGCATTAGGAACATTAACTGTAGGTACTATCTTAGGGTATTGCATTAAATATGGATGGAATTGGTATAAGGGAAGAAATATAAAAAATGAAAATTTAGATTTAATAATGAAGAATAAAGAATTAGCATTTGTAGAACTACTACATGAAAATTTTAAGAATAATGCAGTTATATTAGATGAAGTTATAAAAATAAATAATTTACATGATATTATAAAACTAGCAAAATCTATTAAGGAATATGAATTCTCAATACTACCACTAACTAATTTAAATAATGAAATTATAAAATTAAATTCCCCATCCGCTATAGCAATAAACTTAGATTCTGCAAGCGGAATATTGCATGCAATATGTAATAGTCTTGGCGGTGATGATAGTTTTAAGACTATCAGCAACTTTGCACGCTTAATAACAATTATACGAACAGCAAATCCCAAGTCTGAAGAATATAAAGAAAGCATTACAGAAATATTTGAGATATTTAACCCTCGTTACACAGATATTGACTATCAAAATTGCGAAATACCGTTATTAGCCGATGTATCATCACCACATGACTCCTCAGGTATAGAAGCATAGAACGTTGTTAGTACCATAACAAACCATAATTGACTTTTTGAAAGTTATATATAAAATGATACTTAGAGTAGCAAAGTGCTATTTCGGGGTGTCGAAACCTCTGCCAAAAGTGAGAATATTTCTCACAAAACTGATGCAATCCTCAACTTCACGGTTGGGGTTATAATAGTTATGTCCAAGGTTTAAAGCTTAAGCTTAGAACCTAAAGGCTATTATGGCTATCGTTGATGGTTTTCTTACTCCCCCGACCACCAAGAGTTTATTTCTCTTCAGTGATTGAAACTTGAGCAGTTTAAGTTTAATCAATCGGGAACAAATATGTCTGACCAAAATACTAAAATCATCTCAAGACTCGTCATAGAATTTATTTTAAATGAAAATAAAAAAATCTAAGAGCCGAGATAGCAGATTTACTAGAAAGACCTATAACAAAAAGCGATATCGAAAGAATAAAACAACGCTTAGCAGAATTAGAAAAAATATTTAGTAATGATTTATAGCCTTGAAAATATCATCATCTCATTTTATTAACTACCTACTATAAAAATAAGCACTAAAATCATTATTAACCATTATGATAAATAGTGCAAAAATAGCAAAAGACGGTAAGGTTTCTATACCAGTTGCATCATATTAATATAGAGAGGTAGATGCTTTAAAAGGAGGAAGAACATACATAATCACACCCGCCAATATTAGCATG